>NZ_JAUBSD010000035.1:0-62056 GCF_036704575.1 Microcoleus sp. K5-D4 | reverse complement strand
TCCACTCAGATTTTTCTCCGAGTGGTGTGATTAACCGGGCTTTGCCACCATCTACACTTAGTTCAGTAATATCTAATGTTGCTACGGGTTTATTGAATTCTTGATAATGTACTAATCTTTGTTGTGTTTTCGATGGAACAGTAACTCCAGTTATGTATTTAATATCTTTTGATGCACTTTCATAGGCAACATTAGCACTCAGTCTTAAACAGCAGTTTTCTAAATGCGGGCTTAATCTACTTCCCGTACCACACCCTAGTCGAGCCGCTTGCTTCTCGGTGATACTTAAATCACCTAATGTACTTTTTAATTTCTTTACCCTTCCTGCTTTTGTGCCGCTAGCTGAGTAGATAAAAAAATTCCGATCTGTGGTGTTACATGAGTTAACACTCTTTCTTTTACTGCTAGCTCGATATCTTCTAATGTCTTTAACGAGCCAGGTTCACAATCCGCATACAGGATTGCAGAAATAGCTTCTACATGTGTTTGAATCGCCTGTTGCTGTTCTGGGGTCATGGTTCAATCGCCATTAATAAGACACTATTATTCTCGCCTATTTTGCTCAACAATGGCTCAAAGCCACTATTTTACTTTTCTTAAGTATTTATACTTGTCGCAAAAGTGACACGCTCCCTGTCTGCCTAGTAAATTATCTTTTGGGTGCGTAGTGAGGACTTCAGTCCTCATCGTTTCGTAGTAAGGACTTTAGCCCTTCTTTCGCTTAGGCAGAAAAACTAAAGTCTTTACTAAGAAATAGGTTTAAGGTTTTTGTCAAAGTACAGACGAGAGGAGATTGCTACTCAAAATTTTGTTTTATACATCAAAATACCATGCCGGGGACTTTTTGATAAACTTGTGCGATCGGGCAGCGAAAATCTATACTCATTAACTCTAACTCATCTCCTTGTCGGTAAGTCTGAGAAACCCAATTTCCCTCAGCGTTGACGCGAAAACACTCTATTTTGATTTCTGATTGAGTTATGAGCACGTATTCCTGCAAACTCCGAGAAGTTTGGTAATCTGCAAATTTATCACCTCTGTCAAAAGCTGCCGTTGAGGGCGACAAGACCTCAACTACTAAAGATGGATATAAAATGAAATCTTCAGTAGTTGAGGTATCTCTTTCGTCGCAAGTCACCGCTACGTCAGGATAGTAATAGCAATTTGCCTCTTCCAGTCGCACTTTGATATCTGATGACAGAACTAAGCATTGCGTATTCAGAAGATGAGTTCCCAGCAGCCGGATTAAATTACTAGCAATAATAATGTGAGGCTTTTTTGCCCCTGTCATTGCATAAACGTGTCCGCGTCTGTATTCGTGTTTGATCGGGCTTACTCGCTCGCCTTCTAGGTACTCTTCTGGAGAGATGTAGAAATTGTTTTTGCTGATAACCATTAATTTTTACTCCGCTGATTTTATCTGATACTATGTATTGGAACTCCCATATTGGGGGAAGGAAACGGCACTGCCGTTTCCCTACAAATTTAACAAAACTCCAGAAATCGTGCGTGCCAAAGTTTGCCACTTTCTGTCAAACCCTGCGATCGCACTTTAATTTTGACACTTTTGGGGTTAGCCTCGTAGAGTCGGGCAATTTCCTGCATTTCCTCCCCGCTAAACCCTGTTCCCACGCTTCCTACTGGGACTAATTTACCATCAATTTCTTGCGCTACTTTGACGGCACTAAACGGCCGCCCCGCCACTTTTGTCGCCGTCAAACCCACAATAAACAAATCGTGTTCTTGACAGTATTTAGTCCTCACCATCGGATATTTCTTAACATCTTTGCCGCCGACATACTGGCAGTTGTGCAACACCCAAACTTCGCCTTCTTTATTTTCAGATTCCTGCTGATTTGCCAGGAGTATTTTTTCGGCGGTGGTGCGAAATGTCGGTACAACTTCAAAGGCTGGGGATAAATTCGCCAGCATTTCGCCAACTTCAACTGCCGCTGCAATTCGTTCGGATTCTGTCACGGTAGTTAAATCATTGCCTTTGAAAAACAAACTTTTAAAAATACCATAAATTGCGTTGGGCTGGATGGTCGGAAAACCGCTTTCAATATTAACTGTAGCCGCTTGCGCCCCCGTGCGGTGTTCGCTACCCGTACAGCTTTTGTAATACAGTTCGCCGTCTAAAACAAAGGTGCAAATTTTAGCGGCTGTGTCGATTAATGTGCGATCGATCTCGATCGATGCCTGTTGCCGCAGGTTAGTCGATCGCGATTGGTAGTATACTTTATCTGGCGTCGCGATGACCACTACTCGATTGCCGTCGCGCTTTGGCTGTCCCCAATAATCGGGATTTTCGATGTAATAAGAACGTTCACTCGGCGCGTCCACCGGCTGCATGGTTACAATCCTTCCCGGCTGCAAGTGCGGCGGCAATTCGGGAACAATGGGATTATTGGGAGTTTCTATTATTGGGGCGGAAGTTGATTGTTTAGCAGGAGCGAAATCGGCGGTAGAATTGTTTTGAGTATTGAGGGCGAGCGCCTTTTCTCCGGTTTCCAATTCAAACGCTCTTTTCCAAAAGCCGATCGCCATTTCGGGGTATCCTTCCGACTCCGCACACAGTGCAAAACCAATAACTTTTGCCGTACCAATTCCGCGCCCGTAATCAGCTAAATACTGCACTGCCCCCGCTTCTCCCATCAAGTGCAATCCTCGCGTCACGATGCGATTGTTCCAGCGTTCTCGAATGTCGGCGCTAATTTTTTTAGCAGCTTTTCGCTTGGCTTCTGCGTATTCGGTGCAGTCCATACTGCCTCCTTTATGTAGGGATACTTATATAATATACTAAAGCTTGATTTATTAGTCAAGTTTAATTTGACAATTAGGTGGTGTGAATAAATTTAACTCTTTCATTTGTGAACTAGATTTATTTTTTTACCGCAGAGGCGCAGAGGGCACAGAGGAAGAGAAGAAAGAGATAGTCAAGCGCGGTAATCTGTTAGCTGCCAATGCTAAGATAACTTCGATCGCGCATTGCGACCAATAAAGCCGTGAGTTGCGTCTTACTCGCGTTGAGTTCGCCAACTGGCGATCTGACGTTTCAGAATTTAAGATCGAGTTTAATCTTACTGTTATGATGCGATTGATTTTGTACAGCAAACCCGGATGCCACTTGTGCGAAGGGTTGCAAGAAAAACTCGAACAGATTGAAAGCCTCCAGTTTCAACTCGAAGTCAGAGATATTACCGAACGCGATGACTGGTTTCAAGCTTATCAGTACGAAGTTCCAGTTTTGTTTAAAGTGCAGCCTCAGCCCAAAAATTCTACTGGCGAGGCTGCATTCTCCGCTGAAGAACTGTTACCCCGTCCTTCTCCCCGCTGTAGTGTCGCCCAATTGGAGCAAATGTTACAGAAATATTTGCAAATCGATCCGTCACAATAATACGATTTACCCAAAAACTCAGGTTTTAATCCTGACCTCGCGGTGCTCGGTGTGCAGCTTACTCTAGGCCGAGAGATTTTACACCGCGCATAAAAAAAACTTAGGGTTTGCACTGCGCACAGCAAAAACCTGTAGATAGTGGCTCAAACAATGTGTTCCGCCAGTCATATTCAAGACATTCAAGCGAGGAGTTTTTCAGATGAAATTGAGAGAATTATTAGCAGCAGTTCCCAGCATTTCCTTTGACGCGCAACATCCCGCCCTCGATGCCGAAGTCAAGGGTTTATCCACTAATTCCCACGCTTGTCAGGCGGGGGATTTGTTTTTGGGAATGCCGGGAACTCGGGTTGATGGGGGAGATTTTTGGCAAAGTGCGATCGAATCTGGTGCACTTGCCGCCATAATTTCCACCCAAGCAGCCGAGAAAACACCTTCCGAAGACGGGGGTAGTTGCGTCATCGCAGCAGCGGATATGGCTCAAGTTTGCGGTCAAATAGCCACTGCTTTTTACGGAAATCCAGCTAGCAAATTAAAACTTGTCGGCGTTACCGGGACTAACGGCAAAACTACAACCACTCATTTAATCGAATTTTTGCTCAATGAAATGCAGTTGCCGACGGCGATTTTTGGCACGCTTTACACTCGCTGGCCCGGCTTCCAACAAACTGCACTTTACACCACACCTTTTGCAGTTGACCTGCAAAAGCAATTAGCAGAAGCTGTAGCAGCCGGATGCAAACACGGGGTGATGGAAGTCAGTTCCCACGCATTAGCACAGCAGCGAGTTTTGGGGTGTAGTTTTGAAGTGGCTGTGTTTACGAACTTGACTCAAGACCATCTCGATTATCACCGTGATATGGAAGATTATTTTGAGGCTAAATCGCTTTTGTTTGGTTCGGATTACCTCGCCAATCGGGCTGTAATTAATATTGACGACCCCTACGGGCAGCGGATATTTGAAACCCTACAATCTGACCAAGCTTGGAGTTACAGCACTGTTATGAAAACGGCAGATTTGTATGCTTTTGATTTGGAGTATCAGCCAAACGGAGTTAAGGGAATGCTGCACACTCCGAAGGGTGAAACAGCTTTTTCTTTGCCTTTAGTCGGTCAGTTCAATTTATCAAATATGTTGGCTGCTGTCGGTGCTGTTTTAGAATTGGGTTTAGATTTGTCTACGATTGTGGAGAAATTATCTCAGTTTTCGGGAGTACCGGGACGGATGGAACGGGTGCAAATTAGTCCCGACCAAGATATTAGCGTTATTGTCGATTACGCGCACACTCCCGACAGTTTGGAGAACTTGTTGAAGGCGTCGCGGCCGTTTATTCCGGGCCAGATGATTTGCGTGTTTGGCTGCGGTGGCGATCGCGATCGCACTAAGCGGCCGATCATGGGTAAAATTGTTGCAGAATTAGCCGATATAACTGTTGTTACTTCCGACAATCCGCGCACTGAAAATCCCGATCGCATTTTGGACGATATTTTAGCAGGAATTCCCGCCGCAGTAAAGCCGAGCGTTTTGTGCGATCGAGCCGCTGCAATTCGCACTGCTATTATGGACGCTAAACCCGGAGATGGCGTGCTGATTGCAGGAAAAGGACACGAAGATTATCAAATTTTGGGAACAGAAAAAGTCCATTTTGACGATCGAGAACAAGCGCGAAATGCCTTGAAAGCCAGAATGAATTCGGTTAAGTGAATGCGGTGAACAGTTAACAGTTAAGTGAATTCACTTAACCGTTAACTGTTAGCTGTTCGCTGGCTGTAAAATTTATTGTATTTTTAAGTATGGATACGAAGGTATAATCTGATTTGCAGTAGATTATAATAGTAAAATAAAATATTTTAATAGCAAAATAATTATTGTTATGATAGAACTAACTGGCTATCAAATTCTCGCTCGAATTTATTCAGGCACTCGCACCCTAGTTTATCGCGGAACTCGCCTCTGCGACAAAAAACCGGTGGCCATCAAGGTCTTGCGAAACGAGTATCCCACCTTCAGCGAACTCTTGCATTTTCGCAATCAATACACGATCGCCAAAAACCTGAATTTGCCCGGAATTATCCAAACCTACAGCTTGGAACCCTACCGCAACGGCTATGCCCTGATTGTGGAAGACTTCGGGGGAATTTCTCTGAAGGAATGGACGGGGAAAGGAAAAACCGTGCAATCTCTGGTTGATTTTTTCCAAATTGCGATCGACCTAAGCAACACATTAGATATACTTTACCGCCACCGCATCATTCACAAAGACATTAAACCCGCCAATATTTTAATAAATCCTGAGACTAAACAAGTCAAACTCATTGACTTTAGTATTGCATCTTTGCTGCCGCGAGAAACTCAAATGCTGATGAGTCCCAACGTAATTGAAGGAACACTCAGCTATCTATCTCCCGAACAAACAGGAAGGATGAATCGTGGTCTTGACTACCGCACAGATTTTTATTCATTAGGTGTAACTTTTTACGAGTTACTGACAGGAAAATTGCCATTTCAATCCAGCGATGCGATGGAATTGATCCACTGCCATATTGCCCAGCACCCGCCATCTGTACGTGAAATTAATCCCGACATACCCCTTGTTCTCTCGGAGATGGTCAGCAAATTAATGGCCAAAAATGCCGAATGTCGCTATCAGAGTGCATTAGGGCTGAAAGCAGATTTAAAAACTTGTTGGCAACAACTCAATGAGACAGGTAAAATTGAGAGTTTTGCCATTGGGCGGCGAGATTTTTGCGATCGCTTTATCATACCAGAAAAACTCTACGGCCGAGCCACCGAAGTCGCTGCATTATTAGCCGCATTCGAGCGAGTAGCAAACCCCTCTAAATCTCGTCCCCCAGAACAGCCTGCGACCGATAGAAACGATGTAAAAGAAGACCTCGCCTTGATTAAGGAGGACTGGCGTGACTTGAACTTATCCCGCAGCGAAATGATGCTAGTAGCCGGATTTTCCGGCATTGGGAAAACCGCTGTAGTCAACGAAATTCACAAACCAATAGTTCGCCAGCGCGGTTATTTTATCAAAGGCAAATACGACCAATTTCAACGTAACATTCCCTTTAGTGCTTTTGTGCAAGCCTTCCGAGATTTGATGGAGCAATTACTCTCAGAAAGCGACGCTCAGCTAGAACGATGGCAAAGGAAAATTATCAATGCTCTTGGCGAAAACGGTCAAGTTATTGTAGAAGTAATTCCTGAATTGGAACGAATTATTGGCAAACAACAGCCTGTCTCGGAACTTTCGGGAAGTGCCGCCGAAAATCGTTTCAATTTACTATTTCAAAAATTTATCTCTGTTTTTGCCACAAAAGAACATCCCTTAGTGATTTTTTTGGATGATTTGCAATGGTCAGATTCAGCATCCCTGAAGCTTTTGCAAGTGTTGATGAGTGAAAAAGATAGTCAGAATTTGCTGGTAATTGGGGCATATCGAGATAACGAAGTCTCTCCGGCTCATCCATTTATGTTGGCAGTAGCAGAGATGGAAAAATCCCAAGTAACGGTAAATACTATTACCTTGGAACCTCTGAGTCAAGTCGATATTAATGATTTGATAGCAGATACTCTCTCGTGCGAGATCCTTCTTGCTCAGCCATTAACCGAGTTAGTTTATCAAAAAACCAAAGGCAATCCATTTTTTGCCACGCAATTTCTCAGGGCGCTACAGGAAGATGGGCTGATTACGTTTGATCCCACCCCCCTTTCCCAGGGCGGAGAGAAAGGGGTAACATCCCCCCTTATCAGGGGAGGACACAGGGGCGTAACAGGGGGGTGGCAGTGCGATATCGCCAAAGTCAAAGCCCTAACTATCACCGATGATGTAGTGGAGTTTATGGCGGTGCAATTACAGAAGTTGCCGCCAGAAACTCAGGATGTGCTGAAGTTAGCTGCGTGCATTGGAGCGCAGTTTGATTTGAATACATTGGCGGTAGTCAGCGAGAAGTCGCCGGAAGAAACTGCTGCAGATTTGTGGAAATCTTTGCAAGAAGGATTCATCTTACCAACCAGTGAAATTTACAAGTTTTATATAGGGAAAGAAGAGGGAAAAAGCACCCCCAACTTGCCAAATACTGCCGCTCAATTACCTCACTACAAATTTCTTCACGATCGGGTTCAGCAAGCTGCTTATTCATTAATTCCTGATGACCAAAAGCAAGCCACCCATCTCAAAATAGGACAGTTACTTCTTCCGAATTTCTCCGAGCTTGAAAGAGGAGAAGAAGTGTTCGATATTATCAATCATTTTATCATTGGCTCGGAGCTAATAACGCAGCAAGAAGAACGAACCAAGCTCGCTAAGATTAGCCTCTTTGCAGGGCAGAGAGCCAAACTCTCAACTGCTTATGAATCGGCGACCAAATATCTCGCTTTCGGCTTAAATTTTCTACCAGCTAATAAATGGGAATCGGCATATAAGTTAACATTTACGATGTATTTAGAAAGCCTTGAGGCTGAATTTTTGGCAGGAAATTTTGAGCAAGCTGAAAATTTTATAGAGATCGCATTTAGTTATGCCATTTCTAGTCTTGATCGAGCCAAAATAATTGCGATTCAGCTAACTCATTATCAAAATAAGGCTCTGTATCAAAAGGCGATTCAGGTAGGAATTGAAGGGCTAAAACTGTTAGGCTTAAAACTGGCGATTATGCCCAATGAAGCAGAGTTAGAAGGGCTGGCTCTGGAAGTTAAAAAAACCTTAAATCAGCGCGCAGTTGCAGGACTAATCGACGCACCACTCATTGTCGATGAAGAACGCCAAATGCTGATCAAACTGCTAATGAACATGGTACCGCCTACTTACCTAACTAATCAGGAGTTGTTAGTGTTGGTTGTTTTACACATGACCAATCTCTGTTTGGAATACGGGAATACCAACGTGGCGGGTTTTGTTTATGTTTGGTATGGCACAATTCTCTGCCAACGCTTTCAAGACTATGAATTGGGCTATGAGTTTGGACTTTTAGGGTTAAAGGTGAATGAAAAATTTCATAACACCACCCTAAATGGCAAAATTTATATGTCGTTTGGCAACTTTATCAACCATTGGCGCAAGCACGTCAGTTCTAATCTTGTTCTGCAACAAGCTGCTTATCAGGGGGCAATGGAGGTAGGCGATTTTTCTTGGTGCCATCACAGTGCTCTGTTCAGTTTCTGGCAGCAGGCGATCGTCTCAAGCGATATTCACAGCTTGCTGGCTCGACATGAAAAGTACATCAGCTTTGCCGAACGGACGGAGATTACGACAGCGTTTGCCCTAATTCTTCAGTGCAAGCTCCTAGAGAATTTGCAAGGGCTAACGATAGGGAAGTATAGCCTTAGCTCTGAAACATTTGATGAAGAGTCGGCGCTAGCAACCTTCAATGAAATTGGCTATGGCTATGGCAGTAGTACATACTATTTCGCTAAAGCATTTTTGTTTTTCACCTATGGTGAGTATGCTAAAGCTGATGAAATGTTAGTAGCGGCGGCAGAGTTTTCTAATACACTTTATGGACAATTTCAACGTGTTCTGCATTGTTTTTATCAGTCTTTGAGTGTATTGCAACTTTATGGGCAAGCACCGGAAAAACACCCAAAAGATTATCAAGAAGTTGTTCAGAATAATCGCCAACAACTTAAAATGTGGGCAGAGAACTGTCCTGAAAACTGTCTGTCCAAATTTCTGCTTTTAGAGGCGGAGATGGCTCGTGTTGCGGAACAAAACTGGCAGGCTGCTGAGTTGTACGATCGCGCTATTCAACTCGCTAAAGAAAACGAATTCCTCAACGAGGAAGCCCTCGCCTACGAACTCGCCGCTAAATTCTACCTCGCTTGGGGCAAAGAAAAAGTCGCTGCCGGCTATATGCAGGAAGCCTACTATTGTTACGCCCGCTGGGGAGCAAAAGCCAAAACCGATGACTTAGAAAAACGTTATCCCCATCTGCTGCGCCCCATCTTACAACAGTCCGCCGAACCCTTCACTATTTTAGAAACCCTATCCACCCTCACCAATCCCACCTACTCAATTCATTCGACCACCCATCCCACTACCTCAAGCACCTCCATCAACCATGCTCTAGATTTTACGACCCTGCTGCAAATCTCCCAAATGATCTCCAGCACGATCGACCTGGATGAGTTGCTGCAAATTGTCACCCAAACCATGTTACAAAACTCGGGAGCCGATCGCTGTGCACTGATGCTCTGCCAAGATCAACAATGGCAAGTGCGGGCAATAGCTACCTGGGAACACATTAGCCTGCAAAGAGAACCCCTAGAGAATAATCCCACCGTTCCTGTTAAATTAATCCAGTATGTCAAAAACACCCTAGCAGCAGTTGTCATCGATCACGCCAAAACTGATCTGCCTGTGATTGACGATTATTTAGAGCACCACCAACCAGAGAGTTTGCTGGGTTTGCCAATTCTAAATCAGGGGAATTTGGTAGGCATTTTGTATCTAGAAAATCGGATAACCAGTGGGGTGTTTAGTCGCGATCGCCTCCTAGTGCTGAATTTTCTCTCTAGTCAAGCGGCGATCGCTCTGGAGAATGCCCGCCTCTATCACCAAGTGCAGCAGACTTTGAATGAACTTCAGCAAACTCAGATGCAAATGATCCAAAGTGAAAAGATGTCAGCATTAGGTAATTTAGTGGCAGGGGTGGCCCATGAAATCAACAACCCCGTTGGTTTCATTGCCGGGAACATTAATGAAGCTCATGCGGGAGTCCAAGACTTAATTGATTATTTGCACCTCTATCAAGAAAAGTTTCCTCCATCCGAAACAGAATTGATTAAGAAAGCAGAGGAAATAGATTTAGATTATCTAGTAGAAGATTTACCCAAAATGTTGAGTTCCATGAAAATAGGATGCGAGCGCATCAAAAGCATCAGCACCTCCCTCCGCACTTTCTCTCGCGCCGATACGGCCCATAAAGTTGAAGCCAATATCCACGAAGGCCTCAATAGCACTTTGATGATTTTACGCCATCGCCTGAAAGCGAATGACAAGCATCCTGAAATTAAAATCATTAAAGACTACGGCAATATTCCCAAAGTAAAATGTTATTTGGGACAATTAAACCAGGTATTTATGAATTTGTTAGCAAATGCGATCGATGCCTTAGAAGAATCGAATCAAGGACGGAGTTTTGCCGAAATTCAATCCCATCCCAATCACATCACTATTCGGACTAAAGTCGAAAGTGAAAAGGTAAAAATTTCCATCGCCGATAACGGAAAAGGAATGTCAGAAGAGGTGAAAAATCGTATTTTCGACCATCTATTTACTACTAAAGATGTGGGCAAAGGAACTGGGTTAGGACTGGCGATCGCGCGTCAAATTGTAGAAGAAAAACACGGCGGAAAACTGAGTTGTTTTTCTTCACCGGGAGAAGGAACGGAATTTGTCATTGAGATTTTAATTGATTAAAGATTAGTTGTCCGTTGTTAGTTGTCCGTTGTTGACCGATATTAATGAGCTCTCTCTTCTCTTCCTCTGCGTTCTCTGCGTCCTCTGCGGTTAAATCATTCCGATGCAACCGGAATTGATAGGACAACCAACAACTGACAACTGACTATTGCAGCGGCAAAAATACCGTCATCACCTCGCCCTTTTGGGGCCGCTGGCGAATTACCAACTTCCCGCCAGCAGCCCGAAATAAATTCTTAGTCACGCTCAAGTTTAAACTCAAACTTCCCGTCTCCGGCTGCACCATCAACAAAGGCCCGATAGATCGCAAAGGAGCATTCCCCTTAGCTGCAAAAGTCGATGCGACATTACCTTCAGGTAGGTGTTCCGATTCCAACTGCAACTTTAACTGATCGCCCGCCAAAGTCACCTCCACCTGAATGCGACTCCCAGAGGGCAAAGTTCGAGTAAAATTCTCAATCAAATTAGTTAAAACCTGATCCAGCATCGTCGGATCGCTGACTACCGCCGGCAACTTTTTCGGCACAATAACTTCCAAAGTGTGGTTTCGCACAGCCGCCTGTTTTTGCCAGCGGGGAATGCTATTTTGTAGCACTTCACCGAGGGACATTGCTGTTAGCTGCACGCCCGAATTTTTAGCTTGCGACATTTCCAATTCCACGGCGCGGAAAATTAAACCGAAGCGATCGATCTGAGCGGTACACTCAGCATCAATCATTTCCAAACGCTTGACCACAACCGGGTCGAGTTTGGGACGTTTCAGCAGCAGCCGAGTCAGCGTGCGAATAGTAGCCAAAGGAGTGCGCACTTCGTGGGCGATCGCCTGTAGCAATTCCACCTCTTTAGTAGCCAGAGGAATTGGAGATTTGCAGTTGATATCTGTAGCCGATAACTTGTGATGTCTATGGTTCAAACCATCATCAATTCTTTCATCCTTTATCCTGCCTGCTTCATCTTTCCCAATCGGCAAATTATGCAACAGCAAGCGGCTGAACTGCATTACTGTTTGATAATTGGGTGCCACAGGCAAAAACTGCTGGAACAGCGCGTCTAATTTACTAGAATTATTAGTTAATTGGCTAACTGGTAAATTGAAGCTGCCGTCAGAATTGGCAAGCAAACATTCGCTTTCTGTCACCCTGCGCCGCAAAACCTCCCAAGCTTTGGCGACTACTTGCGGATCGAAAGAAAATAGAAAAGCCGGAATTCCTGCAGAATTTTCACCCAAAACCATCACCAGGCTAAAACTAGCAGTTAAAACCAAACAAAACTGCTCGTTGGCTAAGGGATCGCCACTTGCCAAAGCCAAAGCCGGGGCCGCCGCAGGCACTGATGTTTGCACATCAGCCGCCGGCATTAAAGCTAAAGTTTGTCTAGCTCGAAAAGACCACAAAGCTGCATCGTTGTCGGGAATACTGGTAAAAATCCAATTGGCAAAGCCGTTGGCCAAAGCGGGGTCAGTCAAAACCGAAGACGGGCCAGACAACACCAATCCCTGACAGGAATTGGGGATTGTCGATCGACAATTTGCTCGATCGGCATCTGTTTTTTGTCCGGCTTTTTGCCGATCGAGCATTTGATTCAAAGCTGCGATCGCCCCGTACCATTCGTGCTCAGCTTTCAGCCGAGAAGCCCCACGGCTTGCAGGACACCGATGGCGGTTGTTTTCTCCCGCCAACTTAGCATCAAAGAGACTCAGGTCATTTTCTTGGCCTTCGGAGGCTAAAATTTCGCTTATTGTCGGTAAAAAGTAAGTATTCACAGTTATAAACCCACCTTCGGAGGCATGAAGGGTGAAGTATTTATGTATAGGAAAGTTCAGGAGTTAGGAGTCAAGCACCAGCACGATCAAAAAATCCCGCATAATTTCTTGCACCTTCCTCCTAACTCACAGGATATCCACATTTGTCAACTAACGATATTGGCAGAACCGTACCAATAAGCCGCAATCTCCGCGCTTGGGGCGATATTTTGGACGATCGCCCTAACAAAAGTGCAAAATGAAGTAAGTTAAACACCGTGCTTTCCTTATGCCCACCTCGATCGCCGACTCGAAAAATCTGCTGTCCGACTTAATGGCACGCTACCGTCACCAAGTCGATTATCTGGCAATTCGACTGGAAGAAGCCGAAGGCACCGACATCCTGCTGCGGGGCGAAAAAATTGAAACCCTCAGCGAAGGAGTCTCAATTGGCGGTCAAGTCCGAGCTTGTCACAAAGGCGGCTGGGGCTTTGCCAGTTTTAACCGACTTTCCACCCTCGCCGAAAGAATCGAAGAAGCCATCGCCGCGGCAAAACTGATCGGCGAAGAAGAAACGATCCTGGCGCCTGTCACCCCAGTACAAGACATTTGTTTGCTGCCGCTGACAGGAACCGACCCCCGTCTGGTTCCCCTAATTGACAAAAAGCAATTGTGCGATCGCTACGCGGCCATCCTCCGCAGCATTGACCCCCGCATCGCCACAATCTCCGTGCGCTACGGCGACAGCACCCAGCGCATCATCCTCGCCACCTCCGAAGGCACCATGCTCGAACAAGGTTGGGCAGACATGGAAATGCGCTTTGCCGCCACAGCCCGCAGCGGGGAAACCGTACAAACTGGCCGCGAAACCACTGGTTCTCGCAAAGCTTACGAAGACTTAACCGATCTCGATGTTCAAGTTCGCAGCGCCGCCCAGAGAGCCGTAGATTCCCTAGCCTTACCCCCCGTCCAAGGCAACACCTACACCGTCGTCATCGACCCAATTTTAACCGGATTATTCGTCCACGAAGCCTTCGGACATCTTTCCGAAGCCGACATGGCCTACGAAAATCCCGACATTTTGGAAATTATGACCCTCGGCCGCCAGTTCGGCCCCAAAAACTTGCAAATTTTCGACGGTGCAGCGCCAGAGGGACACCGGGGCAGCTATGTCTACGACGACGAAGGCACTCCCGCGACTACTACTCAGTTAATTAAAGACGGCGCTTTAGTCGGGCGACTGCACTCGCGGGAAACGGCGGGTAAATTGGGAGAAACGCCTACTGGCAATGCTCGCTGTTTGAATTATCATTATCCGCCGATCGTCCGCATGACGAATACTTGGATCGAACGGGGTGACACGCCAGTTGCTGACTTATTTTCTGGTATCAAAGAAGGAGTTTATGCGCGCAATTGGCAAGGCGGCATGACTAACGGCGAAATGTTTACTTTCAGTGCCGGCGAAGCTTGGATGATCCGCGACGGAAAACTCGACAATCCGGTGCGGGATGTTACCCTTTCGGGTAATGTTTTCAGCACTTTAGCTGATATTGAGGCGATCGGCGACGATTTCTACTGGGATGAATCCGGCGGCTGTGGCAAGGCAGGACAAAGCGGTTTGCCCGTCGGTTGTGGCGGCCCGAGTTTGCGGATTCGCGATGTCGTTGTTGGTGGCGAAGCTGCGGAAGAAGATTAAAGCTGAAAAAGTTTAAAAAAGAAAGGTAAAGCGCCAGATTCCTACTCGCGCTTTACCTTTCTTTTTTGAGTGCAACATTTCGCGCCCGTTTGTGGTGTCTGATATTTTGACGATATTGGGCAAAAAAACCCGAATAGCGAACAATTATGCATTGAGTCGTCAAATACCGCTGAAAAATCGGTTTTTTGCTACGCAGTACGTAAGTCCCCAATTAATGGCTCGAAATTTTCAATTTTTCTCTTCTTCTCTCAATTTTATATTGTCCCATTCTCCCCCTAATTCCCTGCAATTATCGCTTTTTTCGGCTTTATCTCCCCTGGCCTCGTCCTGGTGGCGTATTATTATCTGGCTCTTTATCGTAAAAGGTCTGAGTGTCGGCTACGGCGGTTAAAATTTCGGGAGCAGAGTTGTCTCGAGCAAAAAAGGTCGATCGAGTTTCTAAGCTTTGAGCATTAACTGCGCCAGCACTCAGTAACAGGCTTGACATCAGGATGGAAGAGTAAACGCGCATCATAAATTTTGGTGTTTGTATTTTCTCCTTCTTGATACGCAGTCTGTACTCTGGTATCAGGATAAAAAAATAATTGTGGCGAAGTCATCAATTAGTAAGTGAGGACACCTGCAATTTTTTTGAGTTTTGGTTAAAAGCTGGTGAAATCCATCCTTTAGCTCGCTTGTTCGCGGGTAATTTCTAGTTATCTGCTACTGGCGGGCAACCAGCAGAATTCAAGACCATGTTCAAAAAAAGAATACTACTCTTCTCTGCCCGTGTTCCCCACCCTGGTAGCTATAAATCATTCCCAAATCTCAAATCTCAAATCTCAAATCTCAAAGGGTATCGCCCCAGGAATCCTTTTGAAACAGTCTTCCAAGAAAGAAACAAAAACCGCCAATTGTAAAGTTTTACTACTTTTATGATTAACTTGATAATTTATTGAGGTGAAGCGGCAACCCGGGGATTAAAGACACAATAGGAGAGTACCCAGCCGCGCCATCAGCACGTTAGATATAAATATCTTGGTGAATGAGATTCCTTAAAGTGGGCAATGCCTAATTTTTTACATTAACTTCATAAATGGTTGCTATTATATTTTCAAATAAATTGTGAACTTTTTATTTTTTGTGATTTTTTCTGACTTTTCTGATCTTGCTTGGTGACAAGAGGGCTTACGCGCCACTTTGAAGGAGGAGTCGAAAGCGGTTGGAGAAAAAAGCCCCTTCACAAAATCGTGGATTCAATCTCAAATCTCACCTCTCAAAGCGACTAACTGGCGCGCAGGGATTAAAAAAACCAGGTTTTAAAACCGCTATCGCGGAGTCAATCTCACATATCAAATCTCAAAGCGACTGACTTGCACATCTACCTCCAGGAATAGCGAGTCGAGCGTTGACGAGTTGTCCAAAATAACATCAGCTTGTTGACACTTTTGAGCTAGCGGCAACTGGGCGTTAATGCGGGCCTTAGCTCGATCGTAACTCAAGCCGTCTCGCTGCATTAGTCGTTCTAACTGCACTTCGGGTGAACAGTACACTACCCAAATTTCGGTACACAAGTCAGTCATGTTAGCTTCAAACAGCAGCGGCACTACCAAAACCAAAGTCAACGTGTCAGCCGGCGCGCAGAAACCGGGTTTTTTTTCAACAATACTTCGTTCTAGCTTTTGGTTAAAAAAGCCGGTTTCTTGAGTCTTTGTACCTAAATCCTGTGTGCTTTGGGATACCAAACTCGATGCAGCAATGTAGCTTTGAGTTTCCTCAACTAATCGGCGGCGCACGTAAGGGTGAATCTGTTGTTCCAACCACTGCCGCTCGTCTGGGTTACAAAAAATAATACTTCCCAACTCGGGCCGATTTAAATTGCCGTCCGGGAGCAAAATACCGGCGCCGTATCGTTTTACAATAGAGTCAAGTATTGGCGAACCGGGGTTCACAGCTTCGCGGGCGTAAATATCGGCATCTAAAATCGGAAATCCACAGGCATCTGCAAGATAATTAGATATAGCGGTTTTACCGGTGGCGATGCCCCCAGTTAAACCGATCAGACGGACAATTCGATCGCTCATAATTTTCTCTGTTTAAACTTCCTGTGTTTCGACACTTACTATCAGTCTTTGCTATGTTGGTGACACAATCAAATTTAGACTTAAATTTTAAGATTTGCGATCGAGAGTTCGCGTTAGGAAGTGTCAGGATGGGGGTGCGATCGACTCTTTTTTACCTAAAATCTCAATTTTAAACTCGAATTAAGGTCTAGACCGAGGCAAACTTATGAATGCTCAACGTGCTGTGCGGTCGATTCTGGCAGCAATTCCCCTTGCTGGATTTTTGATAGTAGATTTTTTACCCAACCTGGTTTTCCTCAAAGAAAACAGCAGCGGATGGGTACTCGTGGCAATTTATCCCCAATCTCAAATTGCTGCAGCACAATCTATTACTCCAGCCCCAGACGGCACCGGAACCGCTGTCACCGCCCCAGGTCCAGGGTCGCCTCCTCGCTACGACATTAAAGGCGGCACTACCTCCAGAGACGGAGCCAATTTGTTCCACAGTTTTACTCGGTTCGGTCTTAATTCTGGCGAAACTGCCAATTTCATCTCCAACCCAAGCGTTAAAAATATCCTCGGCCGTGTTGTCGGGGGCGACGCTTCCTTAATTAACGGTCTAATTCAAGTTAGTGGCGGCAATTCTAATTTGTTGCTGATGAATCCCGCAGGCATTATCTTCGGAGCAAATGCCCGACTCGATGTATCCGGGTCTTTTTTGGCTACCACCGCTAGCGGTATCGGTTTTGACAACGGCTGGTTCAACGGTACAGGGGCGAACGACTTCGCGGCCCTAGTCGGAGCGCCGAATGCTTTTGTTTTTGGCTCGCAGCCCGCGAGTATTGTCAATGCCGGTAACTTGGCTGTCGGCATGGGGCAAAATTTGACTTTGCTAGGCGGCACGGTGATCAGTACAGGGCAACTTTCAGCCCCGGGCGGTCAAATTACAGTGGCGGCTGTCCCGGGCGAAAATCTGGTGCGGTTCAGTCAAAACGGACTTTTGCTGAGTTTAGAAGTTTCTCCAGCAGCCGGAGTGTCGGGTTCGGAAGCGGTTCCCTTCTCTCCCCAGAGTTTACCAGGGCTGCTGTCGGGTCCCGGCGTGGCTCACGCTACGGGTATAACTACGAACGCTCAAGGTGAAGTTGTGCTCACAGGCGGTCAAACAGTGCCAGGAGGTGCTGGAACTGCGCTGGTAGCGGGTTCTGCGGACGTGTCTGCTACGGGGGGCCAGGGAGGAAGCGTCAACGTGTTGGGCGACAAGGTAGGGCTGTTGGGAGCGAAGATTGAAGCTTCGGGGCCCGACGGCGGCGGAACGGTGCGGATCGGGGGAGATTACCGAGGCGAGGGAACTGTGCCGAATGCCAGGATGACTTACGTGGATGGCAAAAGTTCGATCGCCGCCAACGCAACTGAATCAGGCAACGGCGGCAGAATTGTGGTCTGGGCTGACAACACAACAGCATTTTTGGGCAGCATCAGCGCAAATGGCGTTTCTGCAACAACCACCGCAGGTGTTGGGGGGTTTGTGGAAGTTTCGGGCAAGCAAAGATTGATTTTTAACGGTACTGTCGATACGTCTGGGACAAACGGTTTGGGGACTTTGCTGTTAGATCCAGACAATATTTTAATTACAGATTCGCCAGAAGGTGCGGGCGATGCGGAAATTATTGCCAACAATAATATTTTGGCAACAGGAACGCCATCACCACAGCCAAAAATTTCTGAGCCTTCGCTGACAATTTCGGCTACAGCTTTGGAAAGTATGTCGGCGACTGCAAATGTGGTTCTCGAAGCGCTCAATGATATTACAATTGCTGATTTGGCGGACAATCAGTTGAGCTTTCAAGCAACTACTGGTTCGGTAACATTGAGAGCAGATGCCGATCGCAATGGTGCGGGTGCTTTTTCGATGAATGCTGCAGATACAATTAGCACGGCTGGCGGTGCGATCTCCATTTCGGGAAGTCAAATTACTGCGGGCAATTTGTCGAGTAACGGCGGAAATATTAGTTTGATTAGTCCGGGTTCGACTGTTGCCAATAATATTTCTTCATCCAATCCCAGCACCGGCAGCAGCGGGAATATTGTGCTCGAAGGCCTGAACGTGACGGCCCAAAAACTTGATGCCAGCGGTCGGGAAGCGACGGGAAATGTAACTGTGACGGCTCGGAATGTTCTGGGAGTGAGATCGATCGCAGGGGGCTCGGGAAACATTACTTTGACTGGTGATGAAATTAATTTTAAAGGCGACAAAAATTCAGTCAGAGGTACGGGCTTTTTGGTACTGCAACCTTGGAGTCCAGGTCAAAATATTGCGATCGGCGGTTCTGGAGATGTCGGTACTAATATTTATTTGAATCTGACGGCAAGCGACCTCGGAAGTTTGGAAAATGGGTTTGCTGGAATTACGATCGGCCGCACCAACGGTATCGGTTCAATTCTGATTGCCAACGATTTCACATTTTACGATCCGCTAATTATTCAATCGCCAGCGGGTTTGGGAACAATCACTACCACAAATTCCCTGACAGGGGCAGACAATGCCTCAATTACTATCAAAGGTGACGGCAATATCCGTACCGGAAATATCACTACCCACAATCAGGAAATTCGCATTGTCAGCACCGCAGGCAATGTCACAACCGGTCGGCTACTTACTGGAACTTCTCGCACCATCAACACTTCTGTCAATTCTTCCGAAGATACAGGCAATTCGGCGGGAGATGTTAGTGTTACCGCACACGGGACGGTGACTGCCGGGGCGATTGAGACAAGGGGCGATCGCGCAGGGAATGTGACGCTGACGGGGCCCAAGGGAGTCACTGCGGGGGCGATCGAAGCTGGTGGCGTCCAAACAGGGGGAGATGTTACCCTGACGGGCAACGAAATTGACTTGACAGGTGACAAAAATTCGCTCACCAGCAACGGCAATCTGGTGCTGCAACCGGCTGATCCGAGTCAAAATATTATAATTCAAGGTTCTGGCGATACAGAAGCTCTGAACTTGACTGCTGCGGAATTGAACACTTTTCGGAATGGGTTTGCTTCGATCACGATCGGACGTTCTGACGGTAGCGGTGTGATTTCGATTCCTTCTGAAACTCCAAATTCAACGCCAAATTCAACGCCAGTGGCGCTGACATTTCAAGATCCGACGACGATTCGATCGCCATCGGGCAGCGGCGCGATCGAGGGAACGGGTGCGATCGTCGGCACTGATAACGCCACGATCTCTCTGATGGGGGGTACTGTAGCCGTCGGAGACGTTACCTCGACTGCGGGGATTAACATCACTAGCAGTCAAGGCAAGTTGACTGCTGGTACGGTTTCATCTCGCTCAACTTCCGGGGTGGCGGGCCCTATCACTATTCGCAGCGCCGGTGCGGTAGAAACCGGCAACATCGATGCTTTTGGTGCCAGAAGCGGGGGAGATATTTCGATTGCGGCGCCGGGCCGGATCGTTACAGGGGTGATCAACTCGAGTTCGCAATCGGGAAGTGCCGGTTCGAGCCAAATTACCGGGAACAAAGATATTGAAGTTGTTTCGATCAAAGCTCGTGGCAATATCGGCGGCGATGTGGCAGTCGAAGCTGGGGGAGCATTTCGGGCTGCGGGAACAGGAACGGCTGCTGAGCGCGCCCAGGTCAGCATTTCTACAGACGGGCTGGCTCAATCGGGTTCACAGACGCTGCTGCAAAGCACTTGCCCGTCGGGAACCTGCACGGCGGCGACTGTTGGGACGGGAAACTCAAAGTCGAACACTGCCACCTCCTCAACTGCGATCGGGCCGCTGGCGATCGTGGCGAGTCCGGCACCAACTACCAGCGTGGAACTGAAAACTACAGACAATTCTCAACAAATTGTGACTCAGGTGAGTCTCCCTCCCGCAGCGTCGGTGCCAAAGGGCAGTACCACAAATGTCTCGCCAGAACCTGCTGCTGCGTCTGTTGAGGCGGGGTCGAACGAGACTGCTGCCGGCCCGGTACTGCTGTCGCCGTCGGTGTTAACAGACAATTTGGGCGCGCCTGCGACGACAGAAAACGGCAGCGTGGCAACAACTCCACAGAAGCCTGCGAGCGCGGTGAGTGCAGAAAGTGTCGGGAATGTGAGGGTTCCTGAGATTTCTCGATCGAGTTCGATCGCGCAAATAAGTCCGATCGACGCAGTGCAGCAAAGGGATAGAACTCAGGGCCGGGAATTTGAACGTTACTTTGGGGGTAATCTCACTGAAAAGTCAGTCACGCAGCAAAGTATTCGAGATACTCTCAGCAGCGTCAATCGCTTGACTGGGGTTAAACCCGCGATCCTTTACGTTTGGGCGAAAGAAAAACATTTAGAACTTGTGTTGTTATTGCCAGACGGCAAAAATGTTTTTAAAAGCGTGCCTGCAAGCCGCGAGACAGTGCTGCAAGTTGCTAAAGAATTCACTAATGCTATCAGAACTCCTAGGAGATTGAATGCTGCTAATTACAAGGAACCTGCCGAGAAACTTTACCAGTGGTTAATTGCACCGCTGCAACCAGAATTGGAGGCTAACAAGATTGCCACCTTGGTGTTTTCGATGGATGCCGGTTTGCGAACTTTGCCTTTGGCTGCTCTTTACGACGGCAAGCAGTTTTTGGTAGAAAAGTACAGTTTGGGGCTGATTCCGAGTTTGAGTTTAACTGATACTCGCTATGCCGATGTTAAGGGTTCTGAAGTGTTAGCGATGGGTGCGTCGAATTTTCCTGCCAAATACGATCAAAATCCTTTGCCTGCGGTGCCGCTGGAAATATCGACAATTGTCGGCAAGATTTGGCCGGGTTCGTCTTTTCTCAATGAAGCTTTTACTTTGGCAAATTTGAAGAACAAGCGCAATCAACCGCAATACAAAATTATTCATTTAGCTACTCACGGGGATTTTCAGCCTGGGGGGGCGGAAAATTCTTACATTCAGTTTTGGGATACTAAGTTGCGGTTGAATCAGTTGGAGCAGTTGAAGCTATCTAACCCGCAGGTGGAGTTGTTGGTTTTGAGTGCGTGTACTACGGCGGTGGGAGACGAACAAGCTGAGTTGGGGTTTGCAGGGTTGGCGGTACACGCGGGGGTAAAATCCGCTTTGGCGAGTTTGTGGTATGTCAGCGATGTCGCTACTTTGGGGCTGATGACTGAGTTTTACCAGGAGTTGCGTACAGCGCCGATTAAGGCTGAGGCTTTGCGGCAAGCGCAGTTGGCGATGCTGCGGGGAGAAGTGCGGTTGCAAGATGGTTATTTGGTGCGATCGGGCAACAATCAAGCTCTGCCTTTGCCGTCAGAGTTGACCGCCAGGGGCGATCGAAATTTCTCGCATCCTTATTATTGGGCTGCTTTTACCATGATCGGTTCGCCGTGGTAATTCAGAAGGAACAGCGTGCGATCGGCCAAAAAACCGGGAGAGAACAAGTTGCAAAACTCGGTGGATGGGAATAGCTAAAAAAGTGCGGTAACTCACACTAGAAACCGCGACCTCAACATCGAAAACGAGATAAAATGGAACAATAAAACTGAAAAAAAAATTCGACTGCTAGCGCCAGAAATATTGATTGTATACAAGTCTTTACTAAAAAATTTTAGTGCAGATAAATTTTGATACTTCGATAAAAAAGTTTCGATTACCCAACAACAATCGCTCTTTGTTATCAAGCCATAACACTCGGCGGTGAGAATAAACTCATTGGGAGCAACGCTTTCTCCGTTTTGGTCAACAAGCATTGTCAACAAAATTTCATAAGGCTCTAATGATTGATTAGAGGTAATAGAGCCAATCTTTTGGAAGTAGAGACAAAAACGATTGGTTTCTAACGCACGGCTGATTTTGGAAATCAACTGCCTCTCACCACGTTATCTAATTATATTAGTTCGCCATCGTCTCCACGATAAACATGAACACAGTTGCGACCTTTGCCTTTGGCAACATAACAAGCTGCATCAACCGCCCCAATAACCTCCATCAAATCTTGGCTGGCTTGGTTGATGGCAACAACTCCAATACTGACCCCGATGATAAAGGTTTTGCTATCCCAAATAAACTGAAACTGATGCACTAGGTCTTTGAGTTTTTCCGCAATCTGAACTGCTTTAGATAGGGGACATTTAGTAAGCAAAAGACCAAATTCGTCACCTCCCAAGCGAGCCAATGTGTCATTAGCGCGGACTCCATTTTGTAAAAGTGTAGTGATTTGGCGCAGTAGCTCATCGCCAGCAATATGACCAGCGGTATCGTTAACGGCTTTGAACTTATCTAAATCTAAATAACAGAGAGCGTGCTGCTGATTCCTATCTTGAACAGAGGCGATCGCCTCAATTAGTCGCTGCTCAAATCCTCGACGGTTGATTAAACCCGTCAGAGCATCGTGAGTGGCTTCCCAAGAGAGTTGACGAGCATGATTGCGCGATTCGGTAACATCATGAAAGACGATGACTGCCCCAATAATTTGACCTTGGCGGTCTCGAATCGGTGCTGCTGAGTCCTTAATGGCATACTCCGTCCCATCGCGCGCAATGAGAATAGTATGGTTAGGTAAGCCCACAATTCGCTTCTCCAACAGAGCCTTGTCGATCGGATTCTCTACTGGCTTTCGCGTTACTTCATTGACAATTTCAAAGACTGTAGACAGGGGTAGTCCATGAGCCTCATGAGCCTTCCAGCCTGTCAGTTGCTCAGCGATAGGATTGAAAAATCGCACATTACCTTGAGCATTGGTAGTAATAACTGCATCACCAATCGATTGGAGAGTCACTTGAGCGAGTTCTTTTTCGGCAAAGAGCGACGCTTCGAGACGTTGGCGTTCTTCCATTTCTCTCAAGAGACGTAAATTCTGCTCTTGGAGGCTTTTTTGCAACCGTCGGATGGTTAGGTGAGTTTCGACACGAGCTAATACTTCTTCGGCTTGAAACGGCTTAGCAATATAATCTACCCCACCAACAGCAAGCCCCTCAACCTTATTGAAAGTTTCATTGAGAGCACTCAAAAAAATTATCGGAATGTCTGCGGTTTTCTCGTCAGATTTTAATTGTTTACAAACTTCATAGCCATCCAAATCGGGCAATTTAATGTCGAGTAAAATTAGTTCCATCCATGGCGATTGGGCGGCTCGGAGCGCCATTGCGCCTGTTGTGACACTGCGAACTTTATAACCATGTGCGCTCAAAGTACGGCTCAGAAGACGCAGGTTATCAGGCAGATCGTCAACAATTAAAATATTGCCTCGGTAGTTGGTAGCTGGATCGCTAACTCTATCGCTAGTTATATCGAGAATCCTACTGCTTTCCATAGTTTATTACCAGAGGATTATAAGCCTCTGAATAAGAGTATAGTTGAATTATTAGGTTATAAACTCACTTTACGCACAACGAAGTTCTGCGATCGCAGAGTTCTAGGAGTGGCACGCTGGCACAGCCCCTACAATATCTGACTTGTTGAGGTAGGAATAATCCCCCCGTGGTTGCCCTTTTTCGTTTGGGGTAAAATTAGGAGAAGATTTTTGCAACCCAAGCAGCCCATTTATAAACAAGCACATTTCTTACAGGGCAAGTCTACTCCTCATTGCGATCGGATGTCTCGTGCTGCTGGGTTGGCAATTTGACATCTCCGTACTCAACAGTGGTTTTCCCGGTATGACTTCCATGATGAAGCGGGCAATGGCAGAACTCAATCGCTAAACACTTCAGCACTCATTAATAATGCAGGTTAGATATGATTACACAATTTTTTGAGACAGGAGGATTCATTCCTCATGGTCACTGCTATCTCTGGCAAACAAATTTAGTAGGATTACATATTTTATCCGATGGTTTAATCGCTTTAGCTTACTACTCCATCCCCATCATGCTAATCTACTTTGTGCGACAGCGGCAAGATACTCCATTTCAGAAAGTATTTTTTCTGTTTGGCGCTTTCATAATTGCCTGTGGTACAACTCATATTATGGATATTTGGACGCTTTGGTTTCCTACTTATTGGCTTTCTGGAGGACTTAAAGCTATTACTGCTCTGATTTCTATATATACTGCATCTGAGCTAGTGTTTTTAATTCCATCAGCCTTAGCTTTACCTAGTCCAGCTCAACTTATTACGGCAAATCAAGCCTTAGAACAGGAGATCAATGAGCGCAAGCGGGCTAAAAACGAACGCAAAGAAATTGAGGTGGCTTTACGAAACAGTGAAGAGCAGTTTCGCAATGCGTTTGAAAATGCGTCAATTGGAATGGCGATCGTTTCACTTGATGGGCACTGGGTGAAAGTCAATCCTGCCTTATGTCAGATTCTTGGCTACTCCTCAGAAGAGTTGTTAGCGTTAACTTTCCAAGACATTACCCATCCTGACGATTTAGACCTGGATCTTAGTTATGTACATCAGCTATTAGCAGGAACAATTTCAACTTACCAACTGGAAAAACGGTATTTCCATAAACAAGGACATATAATTTGGATTCTTCTTGATGGCTCCCTAGTACAAGATGAACAGGGCAATCCACTGCATTTTATTGCTCAAATCCAAGATATTACCGCTCGAAAAGAAGCTCAAAAGACGCTAGAACTTCAGAGTGTTATTATGAATAACATGGCAGGTGGAGTGTGTTTAATTAAAGCCTCAGATCTCACGATCGTCTACACCAATCCTAAATTGGACGCTATGTTTGGCTACACAGATGGCGAACTCGCAGGTCAACCCGTTGGTATCTTGAATTATGTCGATAGAGAGATTACACCAGACGCCAGCGTTCTAGATATTGTCGCTCAAATTGAGCAGAAAGGAGAAGCACAATATGAAGTCTACAATAAGAAAAAAGATGGAAGACTTTTTTGGTGCAGGGTTCATACTTCTAGGTTTGAGCATCCTGAATATGGAACCGTATATGTTGCCGTTCAGGAGGACGCAACAGAGCTGAAACAAGCTGAGCAGGCTTTGCAGGCTACCACAAATCGCCTCAACTTTCTCCTGAACTACAGCCCGGTAGTTATTTTTAGCTGTAAACCTGGTGGCGATTATCGAGCAACGTTCATCAGCGAAAATGTCAAAGATGTATTGGGCTATGAAAGCATTGCGTTTTTAGAATATTCTGATTTTTGGGTGCATAACTTACACCCAGATGATCGAGAACGAGTGCTTAATGGCTTAGCCAATCTATTCGTCAATGATTTTTATTTCCATGAATACCGTCTACGTCGCTCAGATGGGGTTTATCGCTGGATACTCGGTCAACTCAGACTAATTCGAGATCGTGCAGGTATACCAGTGGAAATCTTGGGATATTTAATTGACATTAGCGATCGCAAACAAGCCGAGTTGGAACTTCAGCAAGCTAAAGAAGCAGCAGAAACAGCAAACCGAGCCAAAAGTATGTTCCTGTCCAATATGAGCCACGAACTCCGTACTCCTCTCAATGCTATTTTGGGATTTACGCAATTGATGAGTTACGATCCTGTTCTGACTCCCGAACTCCAAAAAGATCTGGCGGTCGTCAATCGTAGCGGCACACATTTATTGGAATTGATTAACGACATTTTAGATTTATCTAAAATTGAGAGCGGACAGATGACACTCTCTCTTTCTGACGTTGACCTAAAGTTTTTGCTGATTTCTCTTGAAGAAATGTTGCAAATTAAAGCCCAATCGAAAGGATTGAAACTAATTGTCGAGCGAGATCCCAATCTTCCTCAATTTGTGCATATTGATGAGAAAAAACTGTATCAAGTTTTAGTCAATCTGCTCGGTAATGCGATTAAGTTTACTAATCAAGGAAGCGTCACCTTACGAGTAAGATCAGAACAGAGCGACCAAACTTCCTGTCGCCTATGTTTTGAAATTGAGGATACTGGAGTGGGAATTGCTCCAACAGAAGTTGACAGCTTATTTAAGGCGTTCGTGCAAGCTGAAGCTGGGAATAAATTGAATCAAGGTACTGGTCTAGGTCTAGCTATCAGCCAAAGATTTGTCCAACTCATGGGTAGTCAGATTCAGGTTCAAAGCACATTGAATCAGGGCAGCATTTTTTACTTTGAAGTTGGGGTAAAGTTACCTCAAGCAGTCTGCGTTCCCTCAGAATTGCTTAAACAAAGAGTGATTGGTATAGATCCAGGACAACCAACTTACCGCATCCTTGTAGTTGAAGATGTGGAGGAAAATCGCCGCTTATTGGTCAAACTCCTTACCTCAGTCGGTTTTGAGGTGCGCCAAGCAACACAGGGAGTGGAAGCACTATCTCTGTGGGAAAGTTGGTCCCCACACCTGATTTGGATGGATCTACGAATGCCGATCATGGATGGCTATACAGCTACCAAACGCATTAGAGAACACCCTCATGGACAAGAGACTGTCATTATTGCTTTAACTGCCAGTGCTTTTGAAGAAGATCGAGAGAAAGCTCTTATGGCTGGTTGTGACGACTTTATGAGCAAGCCATTTCAGGAACGGCTCGTCTTTGACAAACTCGCTCAACACTTGGGAGTAGAGTACATCTACACAGTTGTAGAAAAAGATTCCCAAAAACAATTGGTTGATTTTTTATCTCCCGAAGATATAGCCGTGATGTCCTCTCAGTGGTTAGAACAAATGTATCAAGCTGCCTACTATGTTGATCCTGAAGTCATGAACGAGCTAATCAAACAAATTCCCGTATCTAACTCAACCCTTTCCAGTTCGCTAATTGATTCTATCAATAACTTTAAGTATGACCAAATTATGGAGTTAATTCGACCTCTCCTCCCGAATCCAGTTTAGCGATCGAGTTTAAGGACAAAGAAGCTCTAGCCTTTCTCAGTAACATGAGGTGCACGTTTGATAAGCGGGCATAGGGCATAGGGCATAGGGCATAGGGCATAGGGCATATCTCACTTTATTGAGAACTGCTGTATAGTGATCTAAGAAGTGGCTAGGGAGTATCTCAATGAAAGCAGCCCAGCTAGAAATTGGAGTTTTGAGGCTCTCTTGCTGCCAGGCTCTCTTGCTGCGAGGAAAGAGGAAGAAGGAAGGAGCCAGAAGAAGTGTTTTTACAAATATGAGATGCTCCCCTCCCGATCCAACTCGCTCTGACTTGCATTCCTCACTAGGAAATGGTAACGGTTATTTTATTTGTTGAAGATGATATAATAACTCAAAATTGAATTCTGCTAATTCCAAATTTTTTGCAAATTGAGAACAAATCCCGGCAAAACATTTTCCCCAGAAAGGGTGAGAGGAGATTGTAAAACTTCTACATCTTGACCGGGGCGATAAATTTCAACTTCGCGTTTTTTCCGGTTAATCAGCCAACCCAAACGGCAGCCATTTTCCATATATTCTTGCATTTTTTCCTGAGTCTTTTTCAAGCTGTCACTCGGAGAAAGCAACTCGATTACAAAATCAGGACATAGGGGGATAAATTTGTCTTTTTGTTCGGGTGTCAAAGCTGACCAGCGGGATTTTTCTACCCAGGAGACATCAGGAGATCGATCGGCTTTGTTGGGCAGAGTAAATCCTGTTGAGGAATCAAAGGCTTCACCGAGTTCGGTTTGTTCGTTCCACGTCCAGAGTTGAGCCCCTGCTGTTAAGTTGCGTTTCCCTGTTTCTCCTCCGGTTGGTGGCATGACAATTAATTCTCCGTTGGCGTTCCGTTCAAGTTTCAAGTCTGGGTTTTCTTCGCACAGTTGATAAAACTGTTCGGAAGTTAGTTTGATCAGGGAGTTGAGGTTTAAGGTGATAGCAGTCATCGTGATTTACCTGCTGTTTGTAGGAACTTGATTAAGAATTAAAAATGGGATTAGTCATTTTTAATTCTTAATTCTTAACTTCTAATTCTACTGCAATTGCTTGATTCGGTTGAGCGCGTCTAGATACGCACTCGTTCTTCCGCCTTGTTTGTAAAGTTCTGCTGCTTTTTGAAAGTCGGCAATTGCTTGCGGTTTGTTGTTGTTGTTTTCGAGGCGGGCTAGAGCCCGGTTGTAGTAGGCGTCAGCAAAGCCGGGATTGGCTTCGATCGCCCGCGTGTATGCTGGAATCGGGTTAGTGCGTGTATCGGGAGTGCTGGCGATGGTGATGGCATTACCAATATTGAAATGCAATTCCGGGGTGTTGTTGGGTTTGAAAGAGAGTGCTTTGTTGAAATCCTCGATCGCCTCGAAAGTAGATCCCTCATCTAAGTGCACCAGTCCTCGAAAATAAAAGGCCTCAGCGTCTTTTGGGTTGAGGGTGGATAGGGGAACTGCTGTGGGGCGAGAATTGTCTACTTTCAAATCGGATTTGTTCATTCCCGCCGCCGCCAGTTTCGCCATAAAAGTATTGATCGGAACTGCTGCATTAAATCCCGTTTTAATCGGGGCGACTTCGCCGGAACTGGTTTGAGCAAAACCGAATTCCCCTTGTCCGTGTAAACCGATGACTCGGCCTTCGGAGTCAAAAACTGGGCCGCCACTCATGCCGCTCCAAGTTACGGCCTGATACCGCAAAGTGTAACCTTCCGGGCGGTTGCGGGGGCGGCTGGTAACGAGTCCGGGAGAGAGTTCGGGTTCTCGTTCAGCGCCGAAAAGTCCGCCCGTAGCGGGATAGCCGTAAACGAAGATTTGAGTGCCTATGACGGCTTGATCAGAATCGGCGATCGTCGCGACTGGATAGTCTTCTGGGCTTTCAAATTTGACTACGGCTAAATCCGCCTCTGTTTCGGCTGTTTGCAGCCCGGTGACAGAGGTTGCTTGATAGTTTTTGCCTGTGGAGGTGCGAACTGTGTATTTGAGATCGGGTTTTTCGACGACGTGGTTGACTGTTAAAATTGTGTAAGTTTTGCCGTTTTTGGCAATAATTACGCCGGAACCGTCTCCTAGGGAACTGTTAACTTGCACTGTCACCGGCCCGGCAATGTTGGCGACTTGTTCGGGAGTTTTGGCGATCGCACTTTGGCTGATGATTATGGTTAGGGCAGCCGTAGTTCCTGCTAGCAAGGTTGTTAAGGTGTCGAAACGGGAAAAATTTAAGTTCATGGTAGTTGCTGATTATATTAATTACCCTAGTTGGAAATTCAAACATCAAAATGAATAGCTTCATTTTGATGTTTAAACTTTTAAAGGCTAAGTTTATTGCAACTGTTTGATTCTGCTGAGCGCGTCTAGATACGCACTTGTTCGGCCGCCTTGCTTGTAAAGTTCTGCTGCTTTTTGAAAGTCGGCCATTGCTCGCGGTTTGTTGTTGTTTTCAAGGTAAGCTAAAGCTCGGTTGTAGTAGGCGTCGGCAAAACCGGGATTGGCTTTGATCGCCTGCGTGTATGCTTCCATAGCGCTGGGCGCGCGGGTTGTCTCGATGCTGGCGAGAAGAGTGCGGGCATTGCCGATGTTGAAATGCAATTCAGGAGTGTAGTTGGGTTTGAAAGAGAGTGCTTTGTAGAAATCATCGATCGCCCCCGAAGGATTGTCTTGATCTAACCGCGAAAGTCCTCGAAAATAATAAGCTTGGGCGTCTTGCGGATTGGCGGTGGATACGGGGCCTTGATTTGCGGGAGTATTGTCTACTTTCAACTCGGATTTGTTTATTCCCGCCGCCACTAGCTTGGCGATAAATGTATTGATGGGAACTGCTGCGTTAAATCCCGTTTTAATCGGGGCGACTTCGCCGGAACTGGTTTGAGCAAAACCGAATTCCCCTTGTCCGTGTAAACCGATGACTCGGCCTTCGGAGTCAAAAACTGGACCGCCACTCATGCCGCTCCAAGTTACGGCCTGATACCGCAAAGTGTAACCTTCCGGGCGGTTCCCCGGGCGACTGGTAACGAGTCCGGGAGAGAGTTCTGGTTCTCGTTCAGCGCCGAAAAGTCCGCCCGTAGCGGGATAGCCGTAAACGAAGATTTGAGTGCCGATGACGGCTTGATCGGAATCGGCGATCGTCGCGACTGGATATTCTTCGGGACTTTCAAATTTGACTACGGCTAAATCCGGGTCAGTTTCGGCGGTTTGCAAACGGGTGACGGAGGTTGCTTGATAGTTTTTGCCTTTAGACGTGCGAACGGTGTATTTCACGTCTGCTTTTTCTACGACGTGGTTGACTGTTAAAACTGTGTAAGTTTTGCCTGTTTTGGCAATAATTACCCCAGAACCGTCTCCGAGGGAACTGTTAATTTGTACAGTCAGCGGCCCAGCAATGCTGGCGACTTCTTGGGGAGTTTTGGCGATCGCACTTTGGCTGATGACTATAGTTAAGGCTGCGGTAGTTCCTGCTAGCAGGGTGCTTAAGGTGTCGTAACGAGAAAAATTTATATTCATGGCTATTGCTAATTAGTAGTTGGGTAGCGGGATTTGGGGAAGAAAGGGCGATCGGCGGTTTGTGCTTTTTTTTGTTTAGTTTTATTACTGATTTGACGCAAAGGAGCTCGGCTTTGTTCTTTAGTGATAATTTTACTCGCTTTTTTGTTCCGCGATTCGCTATTTCCATGTAGGGTGAGTACGCCGTACCTTACTTAATCTCCATGAAGGCTGCCCAACTTACTTATTAAAACTCAATAATATATGACTCAAACTCGGTGGTTAGTTCTTCCTTAGTCATGGTTCCCCGTGCGACTCCCATGACTAAATCATATACTCCATCGTCCGTCAAATTTAGAGTGCAACCATTTAAACGTAAAAAGGTATCTGTCACGGCAAAAGCCGTTCGTTTATTACCGTCAATAAACGGATGATTCATCGCTATGTGATAGAGATAAGCAGCAGCTTGTTCGGCAATTGTCGGATGCAAAAATTGACCGCCAAAAGTTGCTTGCGATTGAGCCAAAGCCGACTCTAACAAGCCTTCATCTCTGACGCCGGGAGTGCCACCAAATCTTTCTATCTGTCTGACGTGGATATTGACAACCATACTTTTGCTGACAAAATTAGGAGTTGGCAAGGCGACGATAAACCTCCTTTCTTTCGCGTTCTGAATCTAGATATGCCTGCCATGCTTTGGCTTCTAGTTTTTGTTGTTCTTCTTCTTCAGTCTTTAAGGAACGGACAAATTCAAGCACTTTCAGCAGCAAGGGTTCTGGCACTTGGTCGAGTTCTTGAAGAAGTTGGTCTTTTGCGGTCATGTTTCTTTCCTCCTAATGATCGTACAACTATTTTACAACCTCGCTTGTGCCCATTCAACGATCGCCTCAGTCAGCCCATCCAAGGTATATTCCTTAGCTTCCACATCTAACTTACCCAATAAATTTTGGCAGCTTTTGGAAGTTTCCGGGCCGATGGAGGCAATGCAAACGTTTTCCAACCAATCCTTAGAGAGGGACAATTTTGGGCTTTCTTGTATGAGATTGCAAAAGTTATGTACGGTTTTGGAACTGGCAAATGTTATGATATTTACGGCTTGATTTTGGAGTGCGGATAGGGCGATCGGATCAATATTTTCTGGACAGCAAGATTGGTAAGCTGGCACTTCTATTACTTGCGCTCCTTTGGCGGTGAATTCTTTAACTAAAACTTCTCTGCCGCCGCTTTCTACTCTGGGAAATAGGATTTTGCAGTTTTGCAAGTTATCGGGGAAGTTCTCTACTAGGGAATCGGCGACAAAGTTGGGGGGAATAAAGTCTGGTTGTAGAGAGTGCGATCGCAAACTTTCTGCTGTTTTTTTCCCGACAACTGCGATTTTAATACCAAACAAACTCCGGGCGTCTTTGCCTTTTGCTTGTAATCGTTGAAAAAAGCAGTCTACAGCGTTGTGGGAAGTGAGAATTAACCAGTGAAAGCTTGACAATTGTGCGATCGCACTGTCTAATGGTTCCCAAGTGGACGGCGGCCCAATTACCAAGGCGGGCATTTCGATAACGCGGGCTCCTTGTTGCTGGAGTCGATCGCTAAATTCAGCCGACTGAGAAACTGATCGCGTGACTAAAATGGTTTTTCCTGCTAGTGGCAATTTGCTGTTGTTAGCGGTGACTGGTGTATCGATCATATTTGTGCTTTCTGGCTGGATTAAATATTCGCGCAATCTAACTACTTCCCCAATTACGATCACGCAAGGCGACAGAGATTGACCTGCTGTTTGCTGTACAATGTTGGAGAGAGTACCGAGCCAAATTTGCTGTTCGGGGCGGCCACAATCTCGGATAATGGCGATCGGAGTTTCGGTCGATCGTCCGTGCTTTTGCAATTGCCAAATTATCTCGCTTAAATTGCGCCCTCCCATCAATATTACCAAAGTTTCTATCTGCACTAATGCTTCCCATTCCAAAGCATCCGGTTCATGGGCGCTCATCACTGCAAAACAGCGACTCATTACCGGATCTGTGAGGGGAATTCCTGCTAGTAAAGGTGCGGCTAATGCGGAGGATATTCCGGGTATTACTTCAAACTCGCAGCCGGCTGTGATTAATGCTTGAATTTCGGAACTAGAACGACCAAAAATAAACGGATCGCCACTTTTTAAACGGATCACTTGTTTTCCGAGTTGGCAATTTTCTACCAGCAAACGGTTAATTTCTTGCTGCTGGGTAGAAGGTTTGCCACCGCGTTTCCCGACTTCGATTTTCCGACAAGTTGCTGGGATTAATTCGAGTTGCGGGATGTCGATGAGAGCATCGTAGATTAAGACTTCGGCTTGGGATAGCAGTTTGTGCGATCGCACTGTCATCAAGTTACAATCTCCGGGGCCCGCACCGACTAGATAAACTTTCCCTTTTTGGTTTTTCACAATTCCTCCTCGATAGTATAGTTTTATGAATATTGCTAGCCTATAGTAAGGTACGCATGGTGCACCCTACACTATAGTAAGGCGCGCCGAGGCGCACCCTACGTTATACTCAGCAGTTTGATTGTATAATAAAAGCTATTTATGCAGATTATCATCATCACCGCCGCCGATGCAAATTACTTTGAATTGGTGCAAGGTACTATTTTATCGGTGCGGGAAAAACCAGAGGGTGAAAATGTGGCGATCGGCTTTTTCGATCTCGGCTGCACTCCCCAACAGTTGCAGTGGCTGGAAACACAAGTTAATATCATTCAAAAGCCCGATTGGGACTTTGACTTTCCTGGCAGAAATGAATCTCCCGAACATTTAAAAGGACTATTAGTTAGACCTTGTTTGCGAAAATACTTTCCCAATTTTGATATATACCTTTGGATTGATGCGGATGCTTGGGTTCAAGACTGGAGAGCCATTAATTTGTTGGTTGAAGGAGCATCGCGCCGGGGACTGGCAATTGTTCCCGAAGTTCACAGGGCGAGCTTGCAGCAGTACGGGCAACTTCCTCAGTTTTGGCACTGGGTTTATCAACAATATGAAGCTAACTTTGGTGAAGAAATTGCTAAAAAGTTCTACAGTTATCCAATATTAAATGCCGGAGTTTTCGCACTCCGAAAAGAAACTTCGCACTGGGAAATATGGGCTGAAAAAATCAATCAAGGATTGCAAAGATCCGGCTGTGTCATGACAGATCAATTTGCCCTCAACCTCGCTGTTTACAGTGGCGAACTGTTCAATCTCACTGAAATGCTCCCAGCTTGGTGCAATTGGATATTCAACGGTTTTCCGGTTTGGGACAAGCAGCGAGGCTGTTTTGTGGAGCCTTACTTGCCACAGGAGGCGATCGGCATTTTGCATTTAGCTGGCCGCCAGCAGTTTGACCGAGTACAATTGATGGCAACTGACGGCGATATACTGGAAATTAGCGTCCGTTATCAACCTAAAAAACAGGAAGCAATACCAATATTTCAAGAACCCAAAATGACTTACCAACAACCTGAACTTAGCAAAAATAATTTATTACAACCAGGGGATTACGTTTCGCCAGGGTTCCAAATAATTATACCTGACTCCTATTTCCCCAATATGATTATTGCCGATCCAAATGCGAGTAACTGGCCTTACTTGCGCCGGGAAATTCCGCATAATTGGTATGCAGACAAGCGCTATCCATTCATCGGGTTTTTGAATCGCGACGAAGCCCACATTCTTTACAATACAGCCCTGCAATTCAAAGGTAAAAAAGCATTAGAAATAGGTTGCTGGCTGGGTTGGTCAGCCTGTCATTTAGCGCTCGCGGGAGTTGCATTAGATGTCGTCGATCCGCTGTTAGAAAGAGAAGACATCAGACAAAGCGTAATCGACTCAATTCAAGGTGCTCTAAATGCGTCGGGCGTTCAAACATCAGTCGAGCTAATACCAGGCTACAGCCCCCAAAGAGTAGAAGAATTTTCCGCTCAATTCAACCGCAAATGGTCGTTAATTTTCATTGACGGAGAACACGGAGGTGATGGGCCGTTAAATGATGCCATTGCGTGTGAAAAATTGGCTGAGGAAGATGCAATAATTTTATTTCACGATTTAACCGCTCCCGATGTGGGTAAAGGTTTAGATTACTTGAAGCAAAGGGGATGGCAAACGGTAGTATATCAAACAATGCAAATTATGGGTGCTGCTTGGCGGGGCAATGTCGAGCCAGTAAAACATCAACCCGACCCCAATATATCCTGGCAGTTGCCAGCACATTTGCACGGTTACAATATTAGCAGTTTAGAGACAATTAATTCTCAAAGAGCAAACCAAACCCATCAAAACCAACAGTCATCTTATACAAGAGATTGTCACCAATTAATTGGAGAAGGAAGTCGCAGTTCTGCTAGAGAAATTATTCCCCTGCTGTTAGAATTGCTGCAACCGACTTTACCTAAAAGTGTGGTGGATGTGGGCTGCGGTACGGGAAGCTGGTTAGCGGCTTTTCACAAGTTGGGAATTGCTGATTGTTTAGGAATAGATGGCGATTATGTCGATCGCACTCTTTTAGAAATTCCTTTAAATCAGTTCAAGTCTTACGACTTAAAGCAACCGCTGCAAGTAGAAAGAAAGTTTGATTTGGCAATTTCTCTGGAAGTTGCGGAACATTTACCCAGTACCTGTGCGGAAAAATTTGTTAATTCTCTAACTAAACTAGCACCAGTAATTTTGTTTTCAGCAGCAATACCATTTCAAGGCGGTGTCGAACACGTTAACGAACAGTGGCCACAATATTGGGCTTATTACTTTGAGCAAAATGGTTTTGCAGTCATTGATTGCTTGAGAAAAAAAATCTGGAACAATGAAAAAGTAGAGCCTTGGTACGCTCAGAATATCTTAATTTTTGTCAAAGAAGAATACTTCTCGAAATATCCCAGGTTAGTAAATGAGTATCAAAATACCGATTTAAATCTATTAGCGATTGTTCATCCAAAGATTTATTTTTACGGCTTACAAGCGGCTCGAAATCCTAGCGAAAATTCACATTCAAACCATCCTGAAAGCGTCCCGCAAATTGCGGCGTCGCCACAGCTTGAAAGTCAACCTTTGATATCTGTGATTATTCCCTGTTACAATCAAGCTCATTTTTTGTCGCAAGCAGTAACTAGCGTTATCAATCAAACTTACAAAAATTGGGAAATAATCATTGTCAATGATGGCAGCTTAGATACTACTAGCACAGCAGCCAAAAATTTGATAGCAGCAAATCCTCAGCATCAAATGAGGCTAATAGAACAAGCTAATCAAGGGATATCAATGGCTAGAAATACTGGCATATCGGCAGCAAACGGCGAATACATAATGCCCTTAGATGCCGATGATATTTTAGCTCCAAATGCCTTGATTTGTCTTTTAGAAATATGTCTAAAATCCAAAGTACCTTGCGTAGCATTTGGTTCTTATCAACTTTTTGGCGGCAATGAAAATCACACAATACCCAGTTATGATTTATATTCACCTAAAAAAATTAAACAATCTAATATGATTTGCACGTCTTCATTGTATCACAAATCAGTTTGGAATTTGGTCAACGGTTACAAAGCAGAGATGAAAGAAGGTTATGAGGATTGGGAATTTTGGGTTAATTGTCACAAACATAGGATTCCTTTTTTGGGAACGAGAGAAATAGTTCTTAATTATCGTAGCGTTCATGGTTCTAGGAATGCAACTGCTCAACAATATCATCACAAATTGGTAGCACAAATTGTTTCTTACAATCCAGAACTATACGATATTGAAAGTGTAAACAGTGCTAACAAACTATTGGTATCACTCGCAAATTAATCTTTTTAATACGGACTAAAGTCTTTACTACGAACAAATTTCAGAAAGTTTGTAGTCAGGACTTTAGTGTTATCTACATATCGGCAATCACATCCAAAAAACGCTTAACTTGTTTTTCCCAAGTCCAATCCAGCATAAAATTAGCCGCAGCTAAACCGCGACGTTTTGATTCTTCGCGATTAGTATAAACTTGTTCCAAAGCATCGACAACTTCTGCAACCTCAGACTCTCCCCAACCTTCTACACCGGAAAAAGGAGCAGTAAGTTTAGCTCGTCCTTGACTCCATAAAGGATAGCAAATGTGGCTGTAAATCAAGTCTAAATGACCAGTATTTGCTGATAAAATAGTCGGAATTCCGCAGGCCATACTTTCCATCGCGACTAAATTAGTGCCACCTTCGCAGCGGTTGGTGAAAACAGCGCAGTCGGCTTCTCGCAAAATTTGTCCGGCGAGGTGATTGGGAATTAACCCAATGTCGATAAAAGAGTCAACTGGCAAACCATTAGCCACTAACCATTGGGAAATTTCTAAACTTCCGTCGCGGTTGATATTGGGAAGTCCGGCAACGTTTCCGGTTTGTTCGATTCCTAACATATACTGAGGCCAAAAATTGTGCCATGTTGTTAGTAACAAAGCCTCTGGATGTTTGGCGCGAAATCGTTTGAAAGCAGCAATTACAATATCTTGACCTTTGCGATATTCCAGTTTGCCGCCGGAGAAAATGACGAAGCGATCGCCAAATAGATTAGATTTGGGTGCAGGATGGAAAATTGTTGGGTCAATTCCTTGATATACCATCGCCACATTAGTCAAGCCGCGGCTTCTCAAAACATCGGCATTCCAGTTAGAACCGGCGACAATCACGCGATATTTTTTGGCTGTTTCTAGTGCTTCTGCTGTGATTCGTGTGTCTTCAAAAAATATGACTCCTATTTGACAAGCGCTGGTAATTTGATTGTCAACTCCAGAGGATGCTAAATTATTCCCCAAAGCATAAAGTACGGGAAAATTACAACTGATTTGTTTGTCGGAATTTGCTGCTACTAATTCCTGAAAAATTTTGTGCTTTTCAATTACAGGTAACAACAGCGATTTATGCAGCGGATTCATTGAATCTGAGGTGATTGATGGCGGTGCTAAAAGTGCAACTTCCCAGGCGGGATTTTGCCGCAGTTGTAGTGTTAAATTCATGGCGTAAATTCCCCAGCCGCTGGTGATGCTGAGGGGCCAACTAATGCCGATTCCGGTAATTTGTGGGGGAGTTTCTGGGGGTTGGATTTGAGGCGGAGTATCAGAATCTGCGTTACCAGGCTGAGTATTGGAACGAGTAGATTGTAGGGGCGGTGCCCCCGTGCCCGCCCTATCTAGCAAGGCTGCTTTTATACGATCGCACACTCCATCCCAATCACCCGGTTTTTGCTGGCGAAACAGACGCACAGTGGGATACCAAGGGCTATCTTCGCGTTCCAGCATCCAGCGCCAATCGGGAACAAAAGACAGCAAAATCCAGACGGGTTTGCCCAAAGCACCGGCTAAATGCGCCACAGCAGTATCTACGCAAATTACTAAATCGAGTTGCGAAATAATTGCTGCTGTGTCGGCAAAATCAACGCAATGTTCGCTCAAATCTTCAATTTGGTGTTGATTTAATAAAGTGCGTGAAGCGCAGCTATCCTGTAGGGAATCGCCCGCTGACAAATCTTTCTGAAGACTGTAAAACCTCACTCCCGGAACATCTACAAATTTCACAAAATCGCTCAATTTACACGAGCGCTGATGATTGTTGCGGTGCAGCGGGCCGCCCGCCCACACAAGACCTACTTTTAGTTTATTGTTCGGCTCTAGGAAAAATTTAAAATCCTGTGGCGGAGCTAAATAAGGAATATTTGCCGGTATATTTTCCAAAGTCGTTCCCAGAATTCTGGGCAAACTTAGCAGGGGGGCTTGCACTTGAAAATCTATCAAATCGCTCGGTCTGACTCCTACTCGATCGACTCCGGCAATTCCTTCAAATAAACGCTTCAGCAAGACATGACAAGCAACAATAACTTTCCCACGTTTTTGCTTAACTAAAGGCGCGTAGCGGATAAACTGTATCGTATCGCCAAAACCTTGTTCAGGGTGCAGTAAAATTGTTTTTCCCTGCAAATCAGAGCCGTCCCAAAGCGGTTGCTCAAAAGAGCTTTGATCCAATTGTTCAGCTTGCCAGCGCGATTCGTACTCCGCAAAACCACGCTTCAAATCTCTAGTTAAGAGCAAAGCGAAGGCTAGTCTCAAGCGCCAATTTGGCGAGTTGGGACGTAGTTGAATTGCTTTATTGTAGAAGTTGATCGCCTCTGCGACTTGTCCCTGTTCTTCGAGGGCGGTACCCAAGTATAAGTTAGTTTCAGCCTGGTTAGGATTGATTTTTAGCGATTTTTGGTAATGAGCAATAGCCTCGGCTATTTGCCCGTTTTCCTGTTTGATATCACCTAAACAACTGTGGGCTTCTGCGTGGCTGGGTGAGGCAGCAATTACTTGTTCGTAGCGAGCGGCTGCTTCTGCTTTTTTACCTTGTTTTTGTAAAGCATTTGCTATGTGAAATTGTACCTGTGCGGGCGATAAGGAAAATCGAGGCGAAGCCTGGGTATATCCGTTACCAGGCACAGCCTGGGAACGATTAGAGATTAGGTGTTTTAAGGCAGTTTTTACGCGATCGCAAACTCCCACCCAATCCCCCGGTGTTTGCTGCCGAAACAGTCGCGCCGTCGGATACCAAGGGCTATCTTCGCGTTCCAACATCCACCGCCAATCCGGCATAAAACACAGCAAAATCCATACGGGTTTACCCAAAGCACCTGCTAAGTGCGCGATAGCGGTATCCACGCAAATTACTAAATCGAGTTGCGATATCACCGCCGCAGTATCGGCAAAATCGTTCAAATTGTCGCTCAAATCTATCACTGGAATTTGAGTTAACAAAGTACGATTGCCAGCCGACATTTCTTTCTGAAGACTGTAAAAAGTTACACCGCGAATATCTAACAATTGCAGGAAGTAGCTTAAATCGCTCGATCTCTGAAAATCCTTCAAATGTTCCGCACTTCCCGCCCACGCAATCCCAACTTTAAACTGACCATCGGAATTTAGAGAAAAGTGCCAATTCGGCGGCGCAGCTAAATAAGGAACCTTTGCCGGTATATTTTCTAAATTTGTTCCGAGAATATACGGCAAACTCATCAGCGGTGCTTGCAGTTGGAAATCGGGCAATTCATCCATCCGAATCACCACTTGTTCAATCCCAGGAATCTGCTTAAATAAACGCTTGAGTTCTTGATAGCAAGAAAGGATTACTTTGCCGCCTTTTTGCTGCACAATTGCCGCGTATCGCACAAATTGAATGGCATCGCCCAAACCTTGTTCGGAACGGAGTAAAATAGTTTGCCCGTTCAAATCTGAACCGTCCCAAATCGGTTGGTCAAAATTCAACCTTTGCAATTTTTTCGCTTGTTCTGTTTGCCAGCGCCACTCGTATTCTGCTAAACCGCGCGGCAAGTCCCCAGTTAGCAGCAAGACTAAGCTTAAATTGAAGTGAGCTTTAACACAAGTTTCATCAATTTCTAGAGCTTTAGTGTAACAAAAAATTGCTTGACTTACGTCTCCTAATTGTTCATTTGCACTGCCTAAATTAGTGAGAGCTTCTAGATAATTCGGATTCAAAGATATTGCTCGTTCCAAGCTAGAAATTGCCTGTTCTATTTTGCCAGCACCCAAGGATAACGTTCCCAGGTGATAGTGTCCTTTAGGATTGTTGGGTTCTGCTTCAATTGCACGCTCGTAAAGGCGTTCTGCCTCGGCTAACTGACCTTTTGCTTGCATCGCCGCACCCAAATTTACCAGCGCTGGCGCATAATTGGAATTGACAGAAAGTGCTTGATGAAAACAGGCGATCGCAGTCTGCAACTCGCCCTGCTGCTGGAGTATCGCGCCGAGATTGTTGAGAGCTTTGACGTAAATCGGATTCAGGGCGATCGCCTTTTGAAAACAAGATACAGCATCGGGTATATTGCCTTGATCTTGCAGCAAAATACCCAAGTTATTGTGCGCTTGAGCGCAGTTCGGAGCGATTTCGACCGCGCGCTGATAATAGGTGGCAGCTTCGGCTAAATCGCCTGTTTGGTGCAGCGTCACTGCCAAATTCGTGGCGGCTTCGATCGAATTCGGCTGCCAAACTAAAGCCTTTTTAAAACAAGCGATCGCCTCCGACAATCTACCTTGCGCTTTCAGAACATTTCCGCAATTGAACTGTTCTTGAGCTAAGTCAACATAGGGCTGAGCTTCTATTAGTGGTTGAGATTCCTGATGCTGAGAAATTATTTTTCTGAGCGCCAAACTAGCTTGTTCTAAAACTCCTTCCCAATCTCCCGCTGTAGACTGGCGAAACAGGCGCGCCGTCGGATACCAAGGACTATCTTCGCGTTGCAACATCCACCGCCAATCCGGCACAAAACACAGCAAAATCCACACTGGTTTGCCCAAAGCACCAGCCAAGTGTGCCACACAAGTATCTACAGAAATTACTAAATCTAGAGCCGAGATTGCCGCCGCAGTATCCGCCAAGTCGTGCAAATAAGAGCTTAAATCTGTTACGGCCATTTGCTCTAACAAATCGCGCTCGTCTGCTGTCATTTCCTTTTGCAAACTGTAAAAATCTGCTCCGGGAATATCTAACACTTTGGTGAACAAATTTAGCGGAAACGATCGCACCTTATTTTGGGAGTATTGAGAATTTCCAGACCACACAATCCCTACTTTCAAATTAGTAGTTGGATTGAGAGTAAATTCGCAACCGGGCGGCGGAGCTAAATAAGGAACTTTGACGGGTATAGTTTCTAAAGTTGTTCCCAGAAGGTGAGGCAAACTCATGAGCTGCGCGCGCACTTGAAAATCCGGCGCATCCTCGGGATTAACTATTAACCCATCGATTCCCGAAACTTGTGCAAACAAGCGCTGCAACTGCGGCAAACACCAAACAATTACCCTACCGCCTTTTTGCTTGACTAAATCTGCGTAGCGGATAAACTGAATTGCATCGCCTAAACCCTGTTCCGGGCAAAGCAAAATAGTTTTTCCCTGCAAATCTTTGCCATCCCAAAGCGGCTGAATAAAGTTGTGGGAGCGGAACTGTTTTTCTTTAACTAGGAGTCGCCATTCGTACTCGCAAAAACCGCGCTGAAAGTCTCCCGCCAGCAGCAAAACTAAACCTAAATTTAGGTGAGATTCAGGATGGCCGACATTGAACTTAACTGTTTGGCTGTAGCAGGTGAGAGCATCTGCAACTTGGCCGCGATCGTGCAAAGCACTTCCCAAACTGGTGAGGGGAGTGATATAACCGGGTTTGAGTTCGATCGCCCGACGGTAACAATCGATCGCCTCTGCCATTTTTCCCGCTTCCTCAAAAGCTTTGCCGAGATTGTTCAAAGCTTGTGGAAAGTCGGGTTTCAGGATCAAAGCTTGCTCGTAGCAGGCGATCGCATCTTCAATTTTGCCCTGTTTGTGCAGGACAATTCCCAGATTGCAGTGAGCCTGTGCACTGGCTGGCAATGCCTGAATGGCTTGCTGGCAAACAGCTAAATCCTCATCCAACTTATCTGGGCTAGACAGCGAATTCCCGAAAGCGAGATCAGTTTTTGCCCAATCCGGTTGCAGCGCCAGAGCTCGATCGTAGTATGCGATGGCGCGGTCAATTTTGCCCTGTCGGATCGAGGCGTATGCTAAATGGTGCAGGGCGTCCACATAATTTGGATCGATCGCGATCGCCCGTTCGTAATTCGCGATCGCCCGTTCGTAATTCGCGCCCGCTTCCTCCCCTTGTTCCTCCAAAGCAATTCCCAAATTCAAATAAGCCACCGCGCAATTTGGATTGACTTGAATCGCTTGCTCGTAGCAGCTTATAGCCTCCGCCACATCCCCTTGCTCTTCCCGCAACAGCCCCAAATTAATCAGCGCTTCCGCGCAATTCGGGTTTAAAGACAGCGCCCGCTCATATTCTGCGATCGCCTCTTCAGTCTCTCCTGCTTCCGCGAGCGCGCTACCCAAATTGCTGGCAGTTTCCGCCAAATGCCCGTCGATTGCTAGGGCTTGTCGGTAGTGCGCGATCGCCTCTGTTAGCCTGCCCGTTTGCTGTTTGACAACGCCTAAATTGCTGTAGGCGGCTGCGTAATTAGGATCGATTGCGATCGCTCGCTCATAACAAGTGATCGCACCGCCCAAATCGGCTTGCTGCTGCAAATCCACGCCCAACCGAAACTCTGTATCCGCCGAATCCGACGGCACAAATGCAGCAGCCACCGCGCCTAGAGCTTCCGCCACCCGATCGAAAACGTCCTCCCAGTCGCCCCGCTGATGCTGGCGAAACAGCCGCGCCGTGGGATACCAAGGACTATCTTCACGTTCCAACAGCCACCGCCAATCCGGCGAAAACGCCAGCAAAATCCACACTGGTTTGCCCAAAGCGCCCGCCAAATGGGCGACAGCGGTATCGACACTAATGACTAAATCCAGTTTGGCGATCGCAGCAGCAGTATCGGCCAAATCGCCAAAATGCGGGCTCAAATCTACGATCGACCTTTGATTCAACAGCGCGCGATCGGCCTCGGAAACCTCTTTCTGCAAGCTGTAAAAACTTACCCCCGAAACGTCAAAAAGCGGCAGAAACTGACTTAAACTGCAAGAACGCTGCTTGTTTTTGCGGTGTTTTGGATTCCCCGCCCACACAATTCCAACTTTCAAAGTGCGATCGGGCAGAAGCGTAAATTCAGCACCTGCAGGCGGAGATAAATAAGCGGTATTTGCCGGTATTGTTTCCAGCTTTGTACCGATAATATAGGGCAAACTCAACATCGGCACTTGCACGTCAAATTCCGGCAGTGGCTCGCCTTTAACTATTAGCAAATCAATGCCGTCTACCGTTGCAAATAAACGGTGCAATTGCGGGTAACAGCCCACAATGACCCTACCGCCTTTATTTTTGACGATCGCAGCGTAGCGAATAAACTGAAGCGAATCGCCTAAACCTTGTTCGGCGTGCAGCAAAATAGTCTTTCCCACCAAATCTGAACCGTCCCATAGCGGCCGGTATTCTCTGGCCGAAACAGTATTATCCGGCCCCGTCAAAAAACAGGAATGACCAGTGTGAAATTCTTTAATTTGCCAGCGCCACTCGTATTCGGCGAGACCATTTTCCAAATCTCCCACCAACAGCAAAGCCAAGGACAAATTCAGGTGAGCGCTAGCATGATCTGGACTTAAATGAATTGCTCGTCTGTAGCAGGATATCGCATCTTCTACCGCGCCTTTTTCCAGAAACGTCCTGCCTAAATTGTTGATAGCTTCCACAAAATCCGGCAGCAATTCGAGAGCTTTGTGATAATACTCCAGCGCCTCTTCTAAATTGCCCTGTTCTTGCAAAACTGTTGCTAGATTGTTGTAAGCTTCCCAGCTATGCGGCTGAATTTCCAGCGCTCGTCGGTACAGCTCGCTAGCCCTGAAAAGTCCCCCCTTTTCTTGCAGCGCCACAGCTAAATTAATCAGTGCGGGTACGAAATTCGGTTCAGCGACAAGAGCTTGTTCGTAATGTGCGATCGCCTCTTCCACTTGACCTTGTTCCTCAAAAATCTTTGCCAAGTTGTAAGATGTTTGAGGAATATTGGGATTAAGCGCTAAAGCTTCTCGGTAATGCGACATAGCTGCGTCCACTTCGCCGTTTTCTTGCTTGAGAAAACCCAAATTAATCCGCGCTTGGACGCAACTTGGGTCAAGAGATATTATCTGTTCGTAAATGGCGATCGCCTCTTCCCTATCGCCTGTTTCCATTAAATGCTCCGCTTGCCGCAATAAATCCTCTAAAACAACCAAACTCTCCCCGCCAGTTCCGATCGCAACCGATGTCTCAATCCCCTGCGATTGCTTAGCTGCGGAGCCTTCTGCTAACCCTTCGCTCGCAATCACAAATATTTGTTTACTCTCTTGAACTACGCTTGCACCTGTCATTGTGAGCGCCACATAATCGAGGGAAGCCGTATGATTAGCACTCATTGCGAGTGAAACGAAGTCAAGCGAATCTTTGGCAGAATCCTCGGAATAACTAGCAGTATTTGCAATCGCAAAAGAACTCAAAGCCGCCTGCACTTCCTCAAACAATTCTTGCCAACTTTCCGGCTGACTTTGGCGGAAAAGCCTCGCAGTTGGATACCAAGGATTGTCTTCACGATCCAGCAGCCAACGCCAGTCAGGAGCAAAAGAAAGCAGCACCCAAACCGGTTTTCCTAAAGCACCGGCTAAGTGCGCCACAGCCGTATCGACACTAATGACTAAATCCAGTTGAGATATAGCCGAAGCGGTATCAGCAAAGTCGTTCAAATGCGGAGTTAAATCCGGCACTAAGTGTTGGTGTAACAAAGTGCGATCGCTCAGGGACAAGTTTTTTTGTAAACTATAAAAAGCAATCCCCGGAACATCCAAAAATCGAATAAAATCGCTCAACCTGCAAGAACGCTGATTGTCTTTCCGGCGCTTCTGGTTCCCCGCCCAAACAATCCCTACCTTCAATTTTGCATCAGAAGAAAGCGCAAACTTGCACTCAGCAGGCGGAGCTAAATAAGGAACATTTGCCGGTATTGTTTCCAGAGTTGTCCCGACAATTCGCGGCAAACTCATCAGCGGCGCGTGAACATCAAATTCTGGCAAACCTTCAAGATTAACTGATAAATATTCAATACCAGCAACTGTCGCAAACAACCGCATCAGTTCGGGGTAGCAAGCCACCATAACTTTAGCCCCTCGGCTGCGAAGAATCGGCGCGTAGCGAATAAACTGAATAGAATCGCCGAAGCCTTGCTCGACGTGGAGTAAAATAGTTTTTCCCTGCAAATTTGAACCATCCCAAACCGGCTGTTTAAATTGCCTCGGTTGTAGTTGCGGAGTGCGCCACCGCCAATCGTATTCAGCAAAACCGCGCTGAAAATCTCCGAACAATAGCAAAGTTAAGGCGAATTCCAGGTGGGCTGTGGCGTTGTCTGGCTGCAATTCCAAGGCTCGACTGTGACAAGAAAAAGCCTCTTGAAATTCTCCCAAATCGACCAAAGCGTGTCCGAGATTGTTAATAGCCTCCACGAAATCTGGCTTTAAGTTTAATGCTTGTCTGTAGTAGGATATTGCGGCTTTTACATTGCCTTGTTCGTGGTAAAATGCTCCTACATTGTTGTGAGCTTCGGGATTGGTGGGTTCTAGTTTTACAGCTTGCTGGTAGCAGTTGAAAGCTTCGGCGAATTTCCCCTGCTGTTGCAAAACTGTTCCCAATCCCATCAGGGAATATATCAAATTTGGATTAATATTTAAAGCGTGGACGTAATAAGTTATTGCCTCGTTTAACTGTGTTTTTTGTTTAAATAAATGTCCTAAATTGTGCGCTGTTTCCGGCAGGTTGGGGTCGAGTTGCAACGCTGTTTGGTAATATAAAATAGCTGCGTCTATTTCCCCTAATTGCTGTTTTACCCAGCCCAAATTATTGTAAGCGAGTGCGGAATTTGGCTGGATTTTGATGACTTGTTCGTAACTGGCGATCGCCCTTTGATACTCGCCTACATCCAGCAAAACATTAGCCTTATTTAAATGTGCTTCTACAAAATCGGGGTTTTGGGCGATCGCCCGTTCGTAAAAGTCGATCGCCTCTGCAATTTTTCCCTGCTGTCTCGCCGCTATTCCCAACAAACACAGCACGTTTGCTGATTCCGGCTGTACTTCTATTATTTGCCGGTACAATTTCTCAGCTTCTAACAAACGGCCCGCTTGGTGATGTTCCCAAGCTAATTTCAAAGAGTCTTCGGCACCCAGTTTGCAGGCAGATTTCCGAATTTTTTTTTGAGAAGCCATAGTTGTCTTGGTTGTTTGGGAGTTCGCTAACTGGTAATTGCCAAATTGTTCTAACTTGTTAACTCTTCCTTCATTCTTTCCCCTTTCTTCTTCCTTCTTCCTTCTTCCTTCTTCCGACTTCCTTCTTCCTGACATCCGTTACATCCGCTACAGAATCCGTTGCCGAACTTCCTTCTTCCTGACATCCGTTACATCCGTCGAGCGAATCCGTTGCCGAACTTCTACCCCAACAAACAAGCTGCAGGAAAAATCAGATATTCTAAGAAAAACAACTTCCAGATAAACTGATAAAATGCAGCAATTTCTATTTTATCGTCCAAATTAACTTTCGCGCTCCAAAACCACATCAAACCCAAAGCCGCCAAATGAGAAACTCCCAGAAACACTAAATTAACATTAGACAATACGATCGCACCCGCCAAAGTCGCGCCCAAATAACAAACCGTCAACACCCAGCGAGATAAATTAAAGACGGCCGGCTTGCCCAGCTCAATGGTAAACGTAGTAATATTATATTGCTTGTCCCCTTCCATGTCGGGGATATCTTTAAAAATGGCGATCGCAAACGTAAACACCACAACAAAAACCGTCAGCACCCAAACTTCTGCAGGAATCCGAAAAGACACACTCTCCAAACTCCAGCCAGAAAAAGCGCTTTTCGCCCTTCCCAAACTTAACACCCAATTAAAGTGCAAAAATAACCCTAAATTTACGATCGCGCCCCGCACCGTGAAAATGCACAGCGCCGCCCAAAAAGGAAACCGCTTCAGGCGAATTGGCGGCAGAGAATAAGCAGTCCCGATCGCCAAACTAACACCAACGGTAGCAAGCAAAAACGGACCTTGTAAAACAGCAGTCAAAATTGCTATAATTCCCGTGGCAATTACAATTAATTCCCCGGTTTTCCGAGAAAACAATCCCGATGCGATCGGCAAATACGGCTTATTTATTTTATCAATTTCAACATCTTCTAACTGGTTCAATCCCACAATATAAATATTGCCGCAAATGCAAGCCAACCAGGCAAAAGCTAGGGGCCCAAATACAGGATTCACAAACAGCCGCGCACTTTGGGCGATCGCGTACAAAGCCAATACACTCAAGCTAGTACCCACAATTGTGTGAGGCCGAGAAAACTCCCAAAAAGCCCTCACCCAGCTTTGCGGAGCCGAGCCATTTTTATCAATCCAAGACTTGCCAATCGAATCATTGCCCATAAATCTCACACCCGCACCAAACAAATAATATTCTCTAGGGTGTGCAATGCACACCTTACTCATCAACTCAACACTCAAAACTTCTCTGATATATGCCTGCTATTTTACAGCACAAATCATCCCAAAACGAATCAGCCCGCTCTGATATCCACGGCTCATCAATCCGAGAGCCAGTGCTGCTTGAATAGTCGTCCAACCGCTCGTTAGCAAACCCCAAATAGCACTCGGAGTCAAAGCAGAATCGATCACCACATCCCAAAAAGGAGCAACAGCTTTTGACCAATCAGCGGTGCGAATACTTGTCAAAGGTAAACTGCGGACAATTTCCTCGTATTCCGGCAAAGAAATCACATAAGGCAAAGCATAAACTCGGTAAATTTCTGCCAATTGCTTTCTCTCTTCATCAGTTAATTCTCCCGCCGTTTCTCCCAGCGGGCGGTGACACCAAGTTGCCAAAATCAAAGTTCCTCCCGGCTTGAGAACGCGGCAGCATTCCTGCAAAAACTTAATTTTGTCGGGCATATGTTCGCCACTTTCGAGGGACCAAACCAAGTCGAAGGACTCGTCCGGGAAAGGCATATTCAAAGCATCGGCCACCAAAAAATTCACATTGCTTTCTAGGCCAGCAATTTTAGCGCGTTCGGTCGCTCTGTTGGCCTGTACCGGACTCAGAGTAATCCCGGTCGCTGTAACGCTAGCGCTCGTTTTATTTAGTTCGGGCGATCGGCTATAATTTTGATCCGCCTCGCCATCCAACTTTAAATTATTTTGAGGGAGAGAACTAAACTTTTCGGTCAAATACAGCGTGCTGCCGCCGATCCCGCAACCGACATCGAGAATGCGGTAAGATTCACACAGTGCTTTCTCTGACGGTACTCCAGCCCAAGCCAGCAGTTCTTCTATCAAATCTATCTGAGCCTGTCGGCGCTCTTTTTTTAAATTGCCATCCGGGCCGTAGTAACCGTGGTGCATATGTTCGCCCCACACCTGCTCCCACAAACCGCTAGAAGCGTCGTAAAGTTGCTGAATTTGCTGGTAAAGTGTTGATGTCATCGCCGAATCGCAAGTTATTAAAGGAATTCTACCGTTATTTTCCCGCTGTTGTCATAGAAGTTGGCGATTTAGTTCGATCGGTCTCCGGCCTTAGCCAGACGGAGATGTCCTTATTTCAAGCCTGACTATCTATTTGTGGGTTCCCTCTCAAACCTCAAATCTCAACTCGATTTGTGGGTTCCCTCTCAAACCTCAAATCTAAAATTGATTTGTGGGTTCCCTGTCAAATCTAAAATCTAAAATCTAAAATCTAAAATCGAATGACTGTCTCGCGAACCATTGCTTTGGGCTTTATCGCTGTCATCCTCGCAGGTGCTCTATTACTGATGATGCCCTTTTCCACAATTGATGGAACTTGGAGCGATCCAATAACAGCACTGTTTACCTCTACTTCCTCTGTCTGCGTCACGGGCTTGTCGGTTGTGGATGTCGGAAAATATTACTCTTTTTGGGGGCAACTGTGCCTAGTTTTACTGGTGCAAATAGGAGGCTTGGGCTACATGACAGCCACGACTTTCTTGCTGCTGTTATTGGGTCGCCGCTTTGGTTTGAAAGACAAAGTTGCCCTGCAACAATCTCTCGACAAATCCGGGCTAGCCGGCGTAGTACAACTCGTGCAGTCAATTCTCGCAACAACGCTTTTGTTTGAATTAACAGGAGTGTTTTTGCTGATGACGGTTTTCGTCCCCCAATACGGATTTAAAGAGGGTGTGTGGTCGGCTATATTTCACAGCGTTAATGCCTTTAACAACGCCGGTTTTAGCATCTATTCCGATAATTTGATCGGCTACATCAGTTCGCCTATGGTTAACTTCACAGTCGGGGGTTTAATCATATTTGGGGGAATCGGCTATCAAGTAATTATGGAAATGTACCTGTGGCTGCGCGATCGCTTCAACAAAAGCCCTATCTGCACAGTTTTTTCCCTGAACTTCAAAGTTGTTACCACTACAACGGCTGTCCTTTTAATTTTAGGAACGCTAGCCTTTTTGGTGCTCGAATACGACAACCCAAACACTTTGGGCGCTCTAAATTTTCCTCAAAAGCTGATGGCAGCTTGGTTTCAATCTGTTACTCCCCGCACGGCGGGGTTCAATACAATTAGCATTGGCCAAATGACCGAAGCCTCGCTATTTCTGACCATCGCGCTGATGTTTATCGGCGCCAGTCCTGGCAGCACCGGCGGCGGAATCAAAACCACAACTTTTAGGCTATTGTTTTGCTGTACCACAGCAGTTATCGAAGGCCAGGAAGATGTGGAGTGCTATCAGCGTCAAATCCCGCCACCCATGATTCTGAAAACCATTAGCGTAGTCTTCGGTTCCCTGTTGGTCGCGTTCACATCTGCAATTTTAATCGAGCTGACCAATCCCCAAGTAGAATTTATCGCAGCGCTGTATGAAGCAGTTTCAGCTTTTGGCACGGTCGGTCTTTCCACTGGGATTACACCCACGCTTTCAGCGATCGGTAAGTTGATTTTGATTGCTACGATGTACATAGGTCGGGTTGGGGTGCTGCTGCTGATAAGTGCTGCATTCGGCGACCCAAAACCCAGGTCTTTTAAGTATGCTGAGGAAAGTTTGTTAGTGGGATAAAAAAATCCTGTCTCGTTGCTGATAATCTAAACAATGGGTGACAACCCAAATCAACTTTTACTACTTACCCAACAATCAAAAGGAGGCGGCGCTGTCTCTGCTCAAATTTAAACAGCAAGACGCTCAGCGCTGGATATTCAGTGAACCTGTCATCTTTAAATTTTTTTCGGACTTTGCGCGCCGAAAACAAGCAGTTTGCAGTTATTGGTTTGGGCCGCTTCGGCAAAGCTGTGTGTTCGACTCTGCACGGTTTGGGTTACGAAGTCCTGGGGGTTGACACCGATGAAAAAAAAGTAACTCAAGCTTTGACCGATCGTATTGCTGCTCACGTTGTGCAGTTAGATTCTACTGAGCCTAGCGCTCTTGCGGAAGCCGGCATATTTGAATTTGAAACAGTGATTGTTGCGATCGGCAATTACCTAGCAGAAAGCATTACCACCACCCTTAATCTTAAGGAAGGGGGGGTACGTCACGTAATAGCCAAAGCTTCTTCGGAAACTCACTTAAAACTGTTGAAAAAAGTCGGCGCAGATCATGTAGTTTTTCCAGAACGAGAAATGGGCTGCTCTGTGGCCCGCCTTCTTACAAAACCCAGCATTTTAGAACGCTTTGACCTCGACCCAGATCACAGTATTGTTGAGTTGCTCGTTCCTGACAAGTTTGACGGTAAAACCGTCTCCGAATTGGAGCTCCGGCGCAAGTATGGTTTGAACTTGCTAGCAGTCGGGCGCGCCGAAAAGTTCGAGATTAATCCGGAGCCAACCGAACGCTTAAGAAAGGGCGACGCGATGGTAGTAATTGGTTCTAATAAAGATATCAATCGCTTGCCAATTTAACAGCTCGCCATTTTACGCACATATAGCAACATTCCTGGACTCAGAAACCCGATTTATTGTGTTCCGAGTGTCTAAGCCCTGAGCAATTCTTGCGAGATGTGTGAAAATTTCAGACTCTTACAAACCCGGTTTATCTTAGATAAACCGGGTTTCTCTGTCGATCTTGATATTCTAATTTTTAACCGAAATATCTAAATTGAATTTCACCAGTTCTGGGGTTGGTTCCGCCTTTGCGACCCCCTCGGAGAACCTAGCCAGACAAATCACGAAAATTGTTAACAACGTAGCAGCACTTGATCGCGCTCCCGCAAATCATAGGAGCGCTAGCCTTGAAAATTCAGCCCACTTTCAAGATTTTTTGCAAATAAGCTTTGCCAAAAACCACCACCGCCAAGACTAGAGCGAGTTCAACAAACCAAGGACACGCCGCCACAAACCAAATTAACGAACACACTCCAATAATTGCAGCTATGGGAGCGGGAATTCCGTCTAGCGTTCTGTTGTCAGTCCCGGCAGTCACCCACCAAGCAACCAAGCAGACCGTCAAAGGAATCAAGCAACTTGTGATCATGATTTTTACCCCATCAATGTTTTTTACATATGGCATCTGAGCATATTGTTACAATACATCAAAGATTCTGAAATGCACCATCAATTGCGATAAAATTTAAGGTTAGGTAATTCATACTCTGGGGTGATATATTTTGTAATTTTTAGCTTAGCCTCTCTCAGAAGGCATAAGTAGGTTGGCATCAGGCAGGAGTGTGGGATTTTTATTTCGGCAGAAGTGCTTTTGCTTTCTACCTTGAGATGAATTGCGATGCGCCCATCTCTGCAAGTTATACTCAGGAGTGCAGTCAGTTACTGTAGAGCGTGAATCAATGCTGGGCAAATTTTTTCGCAAGCCAGAATCAGAAAACAGCGATCGCGTCCCCCCGGGTCAATACCTCGCCAACGGGTTTCCCGTGCTGACCTACGGCGATACACCCTCCGTCAGCATTGAGAGTTGGGAATTTAAAGTGTGGGGATTGGCCAAACCAAAAACCTTCACTTGGTCGGACTTCCAGGCCATGCCCCAAAGTAACTTTACTGCGGATTTTCACTGCGTCACTCGGTGGTCAAAACTCGACGTGCAGTGGACGGGAGTCAAAGTCACAGATTTTATGAACTACATAGAATTCGATCCGAAAGCTCTGCACGTCCTGGAACACTGCTACGGCGGCTACACTACCAACATTGCGATCGCCGACTTCATCCGAGAAGAAAACTTTTTCGCCCACACCGTCTTCGGCGAACCTCTATCGGCCGACCACGGTGGCCCAATGCGGCTCGTAGTTCCCCACTTGTACGCTTGGAAAAGCGCTAAATGGATTAACGGCCTGGAGTTTACAGAAACCCAAGAACTGGGTTTTTGGGAACGTAACGGCTACCACCAGCGGGGCGAACCTTGGGCAGAGGAACGCTACAGCGGTCTGTTTTGAGGCGGGCGATCAGGAGCAAGGACGGGGCCAGACCTTCTCTATACAATCTTTGTTGAGGGCCAATCCGGTCTTTTACCGCTTAACTCTGCAGAAATTGCATCTCCTCGATCGCATTTTTGGGATATCTCACGCCACGGTATCTATTTAATTCAACCAAAATACGTAGACCCAACGATCGCATTTTGTAAGTAATTTACCCGATAGATAAACTACTTTAACTGCCCTACACCAGCCCCAAAAAACAAACATTGCCAGTTTCTGGCTAATAGAAAACTTCTGGAACTGTCAGTACCCACGAATATTACCGTATTTATACTTAAGTGTTTGCTATTGAGGATTGAGACTTGAGAATATAATAAAAAATTAGCATAAGCCCCATCCCAATCACTTTTGATGCCCCGCGCTCCCATGCCCGCGACTGCAAGGTTTCAAGCCACAATATTTATAATTATTTAGTGGGTATTATGAGGGAGCGATCGCCCGCCTGCAGATGCGATCGACACCATTTATGAAGGATATGTAAAGGCTTGATAAAGAATATGTCAAACTTTACCTAAAGTCCCCCAAATACAAACAAAGTATCGCATAATGAAAATATTAAGACCACCGCACAAAAGGAACAGGTTATGAATACCAAACTCTTATCCGCCTTAACAGCTACCGCCGCCGCCACAGCTCTGTTTGGCGCCGGAGCTCCAGCTCAAGCCTTCTCCTTTGGTACCAACGGCATCACATTCAGCCAAGATACAAGCGTGAAGTTTAACTTCAAAGAATCTCACGGTGGGTATACTTCCTCTTTGGGAATCTACAGCGTGAAGGACTCGGCGCGCACTCTAGTTAGCACCCTGTTTTCGGAAACTAAATCCTCAGACGACGACTGGGAGAACGAATGGAAAGGAACTCTCGGCAATACAGTCTTGGGTTCTGGATCGACAGTATTCACATTCCTGGCTAATCAAATTTATACTTTGGGACTCAACAGCGGCACCAACGGCAGTGTCTACTCGACCTCAGCTTTCAACAGCAAGGGCAGCCAGCAAGCCGTGTTTGGCGCGCAATCGCAACTGTGGAACGCGCTCGACAAAGAAACCACGAACGCCTTCAAAGCAGCCGGAGAATTCACAAACGGATTCGATTCTCTGTTTAACGGAGGCACGCTAATTGGCTTCGACGATCGCGGTGGCGGGAACGACTCAGACTTCCAAGATTTCACAGTGAGCGCAGAAGCAGTTCCCGAACCGATGACAATGACTGGTTTGGCTCTCGGTTTGGGTGGCTTGGTTGCAGCCCGCCGTCGCCGCGCTAGCAAGACTACTTCATGATATTTTTCAACGGCGACAATTTCCTCAATTACGTTTGACAAAATAAAATTCAATTAGGAGGCGCGCTAATCAGAAATGGGCTCGCCTTTTGCTTGATTTTAAAAGTCAGAAGGGAGAAGTCATATCAATTCTGGTTGTACTCTTCATGATTGTTGACTGTGGACTGTTGACTCGGGGTCGCCAAACTGAATGATGGTTGAGTGTTGGATGTTGACTCGATTTTACGCGCGACGATGAAGCGCGGATTTGATATCAGAGGGAAGTTCGGCCACGCAGCAGCGTACGAGATTTAACGGATTTAACGCATGGGTGTGGAGGGCAAAAGTTAAGAGTGAAGAAGTCCGACCGGAAAAACAGGATTTTTCCGACTCTCCGACTATCCCACTCTCGCCCTCTCCCACTGTCTCCCTCTCCCAATTCAAAATTCAAAACTCACTTACGGTAAAGTGTTCGATCGTACAAAGTCACCGAGCCCAGTTGAAGAATTTGGCTTTGCATAATAGCGAGATGATTTTGATTGTTTTGTGGGATGGGCCCCTGATCCCGAAGGCGCGTATTTTCACAGCAGGTGGGACGCCTAACCCCTACTCCCCACAAGAATCATCCTCAAATTGTGCAACGCGCCGAATTTGGTCAGCCCGGACGCACGCTACTTTAATCGCCACCACAACCAGGTCTTTTGTCCGTCGCACCTGTGCTTGTTCATGCAGCGTCCAATAGCGGAGAATAAGATCGAAGGAAGCTTAGTTAATGCCTGAACTATCAACTTCTCAAGTTGTTTGGGACAAAACGCCTTCGACGGAAATAGGTTTAACCAAGGTTTCAATTGCTCAGGAAGGTCGGTATCGTAGGCTAAAATTAACGCAGGTTGGTTCGCCTGTGTGGAATGGTTGTTAGTATCCGCACTGAATTGGTAAATACGCTCGCCTTCGGCACGATAACTTGCTCTCCCAAATCACTAATAAGTTGAGTTGAACGCAGCAAAATCTTTTCAAGATTACCTTCAAAGCCTTCTACAATTATCCGATCGCCCAATTGAAACGGTTCGTGCAACAGCAAGAATATTTCCGCTAAAAAGTATTTGAAGATGTCTTGGAATAGGAAACTAATCCCTACTGAACCAAGTCCTAACCAACTGATGATATCTGCAGGTCGCCAAGCTGGGAACGCAATCACGCAGGGGATCAAACTGCCAGCAGCCCAAGTGAGAGTGTCAAATAATTAAAGAATGCCACGCTAACACAAAAGATTGAGATCCATCGCCGGACAGGAATATTTGACTCTCACTCTGCGGGTGACTCCATCGACTCGTTCGCTAATCATTAAAACACAATCAAAATTTAAGATTAGCAGCGCCGACCCCGATCGAGTAAAATCACAGCACTTGCCCGCCGATGACTTAATCTGCTAAAACTAACAAAGTTTGATGATTTCTGAGAAATAACATACATGGTTGCTACATCCGTCAAGATTAAACACGAAGTCAAAGACTTGTCCCTCGCCCCCTTGGGAAAGCAACGCATCGAGTGGGCCGGCCGGGAAATGCCCGTTTTGCGGCAAATTCAAGAACGCTTCGCTAAAGAAAAGCCTTTCGCTGGCATTCGCTTGGCTGCTTGCTGCCACGTAACCACAGAAACCGCTCATTTGGCGATCGCCATCAAACTCGGCGGTGGCGACGCCGTACTGATCGCCAGCAACCCCTTGAGCACTCAAGATGACGTAGCGGCTTGCTTAGTTCAAGACTACGGCATTTCCGTCTTCGCCCTCAAAGGAGAAGATGCGGCTACCTACGAACGTCACGTCTACACAGCCCTAGACCACCGCCCCAATATTATCATCGACGACGGCAGCGACGTGGTAGCGGCACTAATCCAGCACCGCCCGAACCAAATTTCCGACTTAATCGGAACTACCGAAGAAACTACCACAGGCATCGTGCGCCTGCGGGCCATGTTGAAAGACGGTGTGCTGACTTTCCCCGCAATGAACGTCAACGACGCCGACACCAAGCACTTCTTTGACAACCGCTACGGCACCGGTCAATCTACCCTAGACGGCATTATCCGCGCTACGAATATTTTGTTAGCCGGTAAAAATATTGTGGTTGCAGGTTACGGTTGGTGCGGCAAAGGCACGGCACTGCGCGCCCGCGGTATGGGTGCTAACGTAATTGTCACCGAAATCGATCCGATTCGGGCGATCGAAGCAGTGATGGACGGTTTCCGCGTCATGCCGATGGACGAAGCAGCAACAGTCGGAGATATATTCATTACCGTTACCGGCAACAAACACGTCATTCGTGCCGAACATTTCGAGACAATGAAAGACGGCGCAATTGTTTGCAATTCAGGTCACTTCGACATTGAAATTGACCTCAAATCCCTCGGCGCAAAAAGCACCGACGTGAAAACAGTCCGGTCTTTCACTCAAGAATATCACCTCAATAATGGCAAGTCGATTATTGTGTTGGGCGAAGGTCGTTTGATCAACTTGGCAGCCGCCGAAGGACACCCCAGCGCCGTGATGGATATGAGCTTTGCTAACCAAGCTTTAGCCTGCGAATATCTAGTTACGAACAAAGGCAAACTAGAGCCTGGTATTCACTCAATTCCCGTGGAAGTTGACAAAGAAATTGCCCGTCTCAAATTGGAAGCAATGGGTATTCACATTGATACCTTGACTGCCGAACAAATTGAGTACACAAACTCTTGGACTTCGGGGACTTAATCATCGTTTATCGTTCCCAGGCTCTTCCTGGGAATGAATGCAGCAAGGCTCTGCCTCCCGTATTCGGAGTCGAGGCAGAGCCTCGCTTATATGCGTTAATAGGCTCTGCCTTTAATGAGCAAAAACGAGCAAAAATACAAGCAACAAAAGCAACAAGAAGATTACAAACTACATATTACCTAGTGAATCAAAATGGTTGAATGGATAACTAACACAATGCAGTCGATGGGCTATCTGGGAATAGGGCTGTTGATGTTTTTAGAAAATCTTTTTCCGCCCATACCCTCAGAATTGATTATGCCACTGGCAGGATTCACGGCATCAAAGGGTGATGATATGCAGTTAGCACCGGCGATCGCAGCAGGAGTAATTGGTACAATTCTGGGCGCGCTTCCCTGGTACTATGCGGGTAAACTATTGAGCGAAGAACGCTTGAGGAATTTAGCCGACAAATACGGCAAGTGGATCACAGTATCGGGCGCCGATATTGACAAAGCAAATAGATGGTTTAACAGACACGGCAACAAAGCCGTGTTTTTGTGTCGCCTCGTACCGGGAGTTCGCACCCTGATTTCCCTGCCCGCTGGCATCAATAATATGCCTTTAATTCCTTTTTTACTATACTCAACAGGTGGCACTCTTTTATGGGTAAGTTTCCTGACTTTTGCAGGATATAAACTAGGGGAAAATTATACACTTGTAGATGATTATCTGGGCCCTGTTTCCAAAATAGTTGTGGTGATTATTGTCATTTGGTTTATATTGTGGGTTGTCAAAAAGAATATGCAGAAGGAAAAATATCGCAAATAAATGCAAAATTTGTGAAAATAATCTGCGTTTATTTGCGTTCATCAGCGGCTACAATCACCATTTTGACCCGCCCAAAAACCCATACAACTTTCTGAAAGGAGTCGTGATCCGCCCAAAATTTTAGAATAAGGTTCAACCTCCCAGATTCATGGGGGGAGTAAATCTAAAAATCTCAAATCTAAAATCTAAAATCCACTGACCTGTTTCCAGCATCTTCCCAACCGTAGCGCTGAAAGATAGAGAGGGAGATTTGATAGAAACTTCTGCTATCTTTGCTACTTTTTTAAATTAGCTTTTAAATGGGTAATCGCCCAAAAGTCACAGTGACGGGCAGCCGAGCGCCCAAAAATCCCACTTAAATTTATACAAATATTTAGGATTGGTTGAGGTTTAGGCAGACAATCGTGGCAAAATAGGGAACATTCCTATCCGCACTGTTAAGATATGTACGAAAAGATTGTAGCCCCAACAACAGGTTCTAAAATTACTTTCAAAGACGGTTCGCCGATCGTCCCCAATGACCCGATTATTCCCTTCATTCGCGGCGACGGTACCGGCGTTGACTTGTGGCCTGCATCCCAGAAAGTGATGGATGCTGCGGTAGAAAAGGCTTACGGTGGCGATCGAAAAATCAACTGGTTTAAAATCTATGTAGGCGACGAAGCCTGCGATGTCTACGGTACTTACCAATATCTGCCCCAGGATTCCTTAAACGCCATCAAAGAATACGGAGTCGCCATCAAAGGGCCACTGACAACCCCAATCGGGGGTGGCATTCGATCGCTAAACGTAGCTTTGCGGCAAATCTTCGACCTTTACGCCTGCGTGCGACCCTGCAAATATTATGCTGGAACACCATCGCTACACAAAACTCCTGAACTCCTAGATGTAATTATTTACCGGGAAAATACAGAAGATATTTACCTCGGAATTGAATGGGCCAAAGGCAGCGAAATCGGCAAAAAATTGATTGAATTCCTCAATAATGAGTTAATTCCCGCAACACCCGAACATGGCAAAAAACAAATTCGCCTTGATTCAGGAATCGGAATTAAACCCATTAGCAAAACAGGTTCTCAGCGTTTAGTACGGCGCGCCATTACCCACGCTTTGCGGTTGCCGAAAGACAAGCAGCAAGTAACTTTGGTGCACAAAGGCAACATCATGAAATATACTGAAGGAGCTTTCCGAGATTGGGGTTATGAATTAGCAACCACCGAATTTCGCGAACAGTGCGTAACTGAAAGAGAGTCTTGGATTCTGGGCAACAAAGAAAAAAATCCCGACATTAGCTTAGAAGATAATGCTCGCCAAATAGACCCTGGATACGATGCTTTGACCCCAGAAAAACAAGCCAAAATTCGTCAAGAAGTAGCCGACGTTCTGTTTGCAATTTGGGACAGTCACGGCAGTGGTCAGTGGAAAGAAAAAATCATGGTCAACGACCGAATTGCTGACAGTATTTTCCAACAAATTCAAACACGGCCGGCCGAGTATTCGATTTTGGCGACAATGAATCTGAACGGGGATTATTTATCCGATGCGGCCGCTGCCATTGTGGGTGGATTGGGTATGGGCCCTGGTGCGAATATTGGTGATGAATGTGCAGTTTTTGAGGCTACTCACGGCACTGCACCGAAACACGCTGGTTTGGATAAAGTCAATCCCGGTTCCCTGATTTTGTCCGGGGTGATGATGTTAGAATACATGGGATGGCAGGAAGCAGCAGACTTGATTAAGAAGGGTTTGGGAGCGGCAATTTCTAACGGTGAAGTTACTTACGATTTGGCGAGGTTGATGGAGCCGCCGGTGCCTGAGTTGAAGTGTTCGGAGTTTGCGGAGGCGATTATTAAGCATTTCGCGGATTGAGTTCCTCGGTGCGCCAACAATTGAGTGCTGGAAGCAGGTCAGAAAATCATTCCCATCCTGAATCAGCAGTAGCTTTAAAACAACACCGCGATCTTCTATGTATTGGTACACTTGCCAAGATAGGGAGAGCGGTGTTATAAAGTTCTTGAGTCCCAGAGCAATTATCACTCATTCGCGAACAATTAGTTAGGGTAGGGAAGTAAGGAGGCAACCCCAGGGAATTTCTCCTAAACCTATATCCCGAATTATGACAACTTGTACAGATACTGGAGTTTTTATGGAAAATAAAGAGAAAACTGATACGATGCGGGTTTTGATTCTGGCGGATGTTTGCAATCCTGAGTGGCCTTCTTTACCGGTAGTTGGATATAAATTTGCGCGGGCGATCAGCAATTATGTTAATGCTACGGTTGTTACCCAAATTAGGAATAAACCAAATATTGATAAAGTCGGGATGGGTAACGCTAAAGTAGTTTATATAGATACAGAAAATGTTGCTGCTCCCATTCAAAATCTAGCTAATTTACTAACCGGTGGCTCAGAAAAATCCTGGACTATTAGGACAGCGCTGGGTTATTTCAGCTATCTCGCCTTTGAGTGGGAAGTATGGCAGCGCTACAAGCAAGAGTTGCAACGCGGGGATTTCGATGTCGTTCACCGGATTACCCCGATGTCGCCCACGCAGCCAAGTCCTATGGCAGCTTGGAGTCCTATTCCTTTTTTACTAGGGCCTCTCAACGGCGGGCTGCCTTGGCCGAAAGCTTTCACAACAGAGTTGAAGCGGGAACGGGAGTGGTTGAGCTATGTGCGAAATGCTTACAGGTTAATGCCTTTTTACCGCTCTACTTATGAACGTTCAGCAGGAATTCTGGCGGCATTCGATCACACGATCGTAGATTTGCCAGCCTCAGCGAGATCGAAGACAATTAATTATGCCGAAGTTGGCATCGATCCCGAATTGTTTAAGCTGCCCGAACGCTCTAGCAGCGAACAAGTGACTGTACTGTTTGCCGGGAGGCTAGTTCCCTATAAATTGCCAGAAGTTGTTATTCGCGCTTTTGCTAACAGTTCGATTTTGCAGCAGCATAAATTAGCGATCGTTGGCGACGGACCCGAACGTCCTAGACTAGAACAATTAATCGCAGAACAAAATTTAGGCAACTGCGTTAAACTTTTAGGTCAAAAAACCCAACCTGAAGTGGGAGAATTGATGCGCCAAGCTGAGATTTTTGCTTTTCCCTCGATTCGCGAACTGGGGGCTGGCGTTGTAGTTGAGGCAATGGCCTGCGGTATGGCTTGTGTTGTAGTTGACTACGGCGGACCAGGTGCGCTGGTAGAGCCCGATCGGGGGATTAAAGTTCCTATGGGTAATTTTGACACACTGGTAAAAAATTTTACCGCAGAACTCGAACAGCTTGTCGCCGATCGCGCTCGTGTTGCACGCATGGGCATTGCAGCCCACAATTATGCCATGAATCACTATTCCTGGGATGTTAAAGCTCAGCAGATGCTGCAAGTTTATCAATGGTTAGCAAGTCATGGCAGTGTCAAACCGGATTTTGAGCAACAGTCAAATACCTTGTGACCGCTCGTCAAGTTTAATTCTCAGTTAGGACTTACGCCAACTGCCATGCCACGCTCAACGGCGGGACGCTTCTGCACTGTTTCTACCCAACGTTTGAGGTGGGGGTGGTTGTCGAGGGTTAATCCTTGAAATTCGTAAATAGCAACCCACGGATAGGTAGCAATGTCGGCGATCGAATAGTCGCCGCAAATGTATTCATATTTTGCTAGTTGAGTGTCTAATACTCCGTAGAGGCGCAAGGTTTCTTTTTCGTAACGCCCAATCGCATAGGGAATTTGTTCGGGTGCAAAGCGTTTGAAGTGGTTTAGCTGACCAAACATCGGGCCGACGCTGGCCATTTGAAACATCAGCCACTGCATAACTTGAAAGTATTTTTGTTTGTCGGTGGGCAGAAATCTGCCGCTTTTTTCGGCAAGATAGAGCAGAATAGCGCCGGACTCGAAGACGGTGATGCCGTTATCTCGATCGACTATCGCCGGAATTTTGCTGTTGGGGTTGATGGCGATGAACTCTGGGCTAAATTGGTCGTTTTTTGTGATGTCGATGACGTGCACGTTGTAGGGTAAACCTATTTCTTCGAGCATGATCGAGACTTTGCGACCGTTCGGGGTGGTAAAAGTGTAGAGGTCAATCATAGTTGTGATGTTAAGTTGAAAGTTTGCAAGGCAGGAAATAACATGATATACTATCACAATTTGGATGGAAATTCTGATAGTATATCTATTGTGTTAAAATTATATTCTAATAATAGAAGAATAACGATCGCTCGAAATGGACATTATTGAAATTATCAAAGACGATTATCAAAGATTTCCCGAGAATCAGACTTACAGCATCTATGCAAAAGATGTTTATTTTGAAGATCCGGTGAACCGATTTACAGGAGTTGAGCGCTACCGCAAAATGATCGGGTTTATAGGTACTTTTTTTCAGGATGTAAATCTCGATTTGTACGGGATTTCTCAGTCGGGAGATACTATAGACACTCGCTGGACTCTGAGCTGGATAGCACCGCTACCTTGGAAACCGAAAATGGCGATCGCCGGTAGGAGCGAACTGAAAGTCAACAGCGACGGTTTAATTGTTTCTCACATCGATTACTGGGACTGTTCGCGGTTGGATGTTCTCAAACAGCTTGTATTTCCTCGGAAAACTAATGTTTGAGAATTTTTCTTAGGTTTTTTAGCAATAAAAAATATTGTTTTAAGAGCGATATCCCTTTTTTAACCGCAGATGTTAGCAGATAAACACAGATGAACGCCATTGGTAACAAGTTAGACAGGAGTAGATTTTGTCAATACCTCTTTGTGAATAAATATAATTGGTAATAATGATAA
>NZ_JAUBSD010000034.1:0-62937 GCF_036704575.1 Microcoleus sp. K5-D4 | reverse complement strand
TCCAGTTGAAGATATTTGGCTACAAGCTAAAAACTTTTTAAGAAAGTATTGGTATTTATGTAGATCTTTTAAGATTGTCAAGTTTTTGTTTGAGTTTTTTACTAACGAACATAAATTTGATTTCCCCAAAATACGTCAATATACTTACACAGAGAAAATCATTGAGGATTGATCTAGATAGAGAAAATCATTTAGGATTGCTATAGCTAGAAAAGAATACTTGACAGTAGCAAAGAAACGAAGACCATCACAAAAAAAGCGAAGAAAAGCGATTAAGAAACAACTTCAATATATTAAAAGAAATTTAGCTCATATCGCGGTCATGGGTGAGCTAACGTGGCTGACAAAATTTTATTATAAAATGCTATTAGTAGTCACAGAAGTCTACCGTCAACAGTTATGGATGTATGAAAATAAAACACATAGTATTGAGGACAGAATAGTAAGTTTAACACAACCACACATCCGCCCCATCGTCAGAGGGAAAGCCGGGAAATCCGTTGAGTTTGGGGCAAAGCTGTCAGCCAGTTGTCGTAACGGATACGTGTTTTTAGACCGAATTAGTTGGGATAATTTTAACGAATCTGTAGACTTAAAAAAACAAGTAGAAGAATTTAAACGGTTCACGGGATTCTATCCCGAATCAATTCATGTAGATCGAATTTATCGAACTCGCGAGAATCGAGCTTGGTGCAAAGAAAGAGGAATTAGAATGAGTGGTCCCCCTTTAGGAAGGCCCTCGACAAATATTAGTAAGTCAACGAAGAAACAAGCTTTAGAAGACGAGAGAATTCGTAACTCGATTGAGGGCAAATTTGGAGAAGCTAAAAGAAGATTCAGCCTCGGTAGAGTGATGGCTAAACTTTCTAATACTTCTCAAACCACCATCGCCATAACTTTTTTGGTGATGAATCTTTCGGCCCTGCTACGGCAGGCTTTTTGGCTTTTTTTATGTCTATTTCAGAATATACACTTTTTTTCCTGTTTTCCACCTGTGATGATTAATAAAGATTATGCTTGGGACAAAATATCGCAAACAAAGCTTATATTATCAAGGGACTCGCGAGTTCATTCATCTTTCTAAATGCTGTTTTCTTACTTTTTCAGCAAGCCCTAAATAGCCGCCCATCAAAGAGAAGTACATTGAAGCTAGGAAAAATACTGTACATAAACCCACAATTACCAGCGTTTTTTGTTGTGAAAAACTGGTATAAACGCTCGTATATCCTACGATAATAGTTCCAAAAAACAACAAATTTGGCACGTACAGCCCATCTTCCAGAAACACGCTACCAAAAAACATCAGGGCTACCTGAAAACCAAATAATGCAGCCACCCAACTCCACCCAGTTAGCAACGATGCAGATAGTAGCCAATTCATTGCTAGAGTAAGGGCGATCGCCATTGCTATTGCCCCAAGTGGTGCTGCATAATCGTACTGTCTGAAGGGAATAAGAACAAAAAATACTAAAGCATACGCAAAACCCGCAAAAGCTAGTGCTAATCCACTAATTATTTCGTTCCCGTTCCGCATGGCGATGGATTTTTAGAGCACTAAAGTGAAGTGTTCATCTTCTATTGTGATAGTAGCAGTTGAAAATTCCCAGCGGACTAAGGCCAGAAATTCTAAAGGCCAGAAATTCTAAACGTAGGGTGCGCCACAAGAACCTTACCGCTATATTTAGGGGAGGGAACTAATTTGTGAACCAAGCGTGCTATTCCCGTTTCCCCAGGTGCAAGATTAACGAGGACAGAAATCACAAGTCAGCCGTATCTGAAGGTGAAAGTTTCAGAAAACCAGATTATTTAGGGTCGATCGACTTAACAAATTGTTGCACAGGCTGTGGTAGAGCCGGCACAAAAGTCTTTCTAAAACCCCTAACATCGAACACTCGCCACAAAATACCTACCGCTACCGTCAAGAAAAATAACGCTCCCAAAAAATTGAACACAGTAGACAGAAAACCGCTGTTCCTTTTTTTCGGAGGTGTAATATGTTTAATGCGATATACAGCCGGCTCGTAATCTCTCGACTCCTCGCGACTGCGCCGCGGCGTTTTGGGGCGCGAACTCGCACTGCGCTTCTCTGTCAAACCCGTTTTATTAGTTTTAGTAAAACTGCTGGGCGATTTTAGCTCAGAAGCGCCACGGGTTCCCGTTAACTTGCTAGCAGAAGCCCCCGTTTGGCCAACAGCAGCATCCTGAATTCTGCTGTTAGGGCGCTGAGTCGATTTGCGTTCGGCGAGGGTACGCATCAAACTTTGCAATTGCTGAGTCGCCGCCGGCGGGCGTTCTCCTTTCCTCGCCCAATTTAACAGCATCGCCCCGGTAATCCCGCAGAGATTCGTAGCGCCTACAGAAGCCAGCCGCTTCAGCAGAGGCTGGCTGTTGGACACAAAAATCACCAATGCGTCCGGGTGTTCCTGAGCCAAACCGTAAACGCACTGAGCCGTAGCCACCACGAGCATTGCTGGCTTGCTTTGATTTTTAATCGAAGGTTCGAGAGCTCGGTGTGTTTCCTGAGCGTCAGTTGCAATCCAGCCGCTGTCGGCAAAAAATCGCATAAACTCTCTAGCTACTTGCTCTTGAGCTTTTTCCACCGCTTGCCCTGTCAGACGATCTATTTCGTCGTACACTACTTCCGGGATATAGCAAGTTCCCACTTTGGAATATTCTTGCCACACTTGGGTTCTGCCAGTCATTAAAACATCTGCATCAAAAGTTACCAATACAGGAGGAAGTTGATTAGCCATGACTTTATCCTATAGGCTCAGATAAGTTATTTAAACTTAATCGATCAAGTTTAAACAAATTTTGGGATATAAAAAAATCAACTTTTGGTAGTAGATAAATTGCCCTGAGCGCGGGTCTTAATTGGAAATTAGTAATTAGGAACCCGATCGCCCTTCATTTCCCAGTTTGATCGCTCAATTCCTCTATTCCACTAATTTACCGCAACCCAAGAGCCTATTACCAAAGATGCCCGACTACTGCTAGTTCCCGATTCCCAGACGGCCAGCCAAAGCCGGAGTCAAAGGCAACAGGGCAGCAATCATCAAGAACAAAGCTAGCAAACCCAAAGCCGCGCGAGCGTCGTCAGGCTCAGTCAGCTCGTTGAGGCTCGGCCGCTCCAAATTCCGCTGTAAAATCAGAATCACGATCGCCCAATACAGAGCCAAAGGGTTAACTAAAGAAACGATGGCCAGCACCACAAAAGTCGCTAAAGTAGTGCGACTGGCTATTTTCCGACCGTAGATGGCTTGCACGATTCTACCCCCGTCCAACTGTCCCGCCGGCATCAAATTAATCGCCGTTATTACCAAGCCCAACCAACCGATAACTACCAGCGGGTGAACGTCAACAATCTGCTGCTGCAACGCCGAACCCAAAACCACTTTTGCCAAAGTTCCCACCAAAACCGAGCCCTTGAAAAATTCTGCGGGAATTTGAAAAAAACTGCCGGGGTGAGACAGCAGCAAACCCGTTACCAGCATTAGCAGAGAAACTATTCCCCCGGCCGCTGACCCGGCAAAAGCGATGTCAAACAAAACTTTACGGTTGGGCAGCAGCGACTCAAAACGGTCGAGCGCTCCAAAACAACCTATCTGCAAAGTTGGTATAAAAAACGGCCAACTCAAGCCAACCTTGTACCGATTTGCCAGCACTCGGCGAGCAATTTCCCCAGAGCCTAAAACCGTCCAAATTCCCGCTGCAATTGGCAAAACTTCTAGATATCTAGCCGGCGAGTTAAAGAAATCGAAACCTAGCAGCAAACCGCCTGTCTCTAAGCTAGTAGCAATTGTTGCCAGCAGCAGCACGACTGCTAGGATTTTTTGAGACACGGTTGTGGGCTGCGGGTCGTTGGTGCTGGGCAAGATAATAACTACGGGCTTGTCGTCCTGATTTTCTACTAAAAATAGGCGGTAGCGATCGTTTAATCTTTCTTCCAAACTTGCCGTCAAACGTGAGTGTACTTGTTCAGGGTCTCCCCGGAGATTGCCTTTCAAGATTACCCCATCTTGATAGGGAATCGTTTCTGTGGCAAAGAAAGTATCAATTCCAAAGATGCCTTTAATTGCCTTGAGGTCTTCAACTGGAACGGGAATTATTTCTGATTCATTATTCGCAGGCGACGAGGTGACGATCTTAATGGTTTCTGGGCCTGGTGGTCGCTGCGACTCAGGGGCCGAGAAAGCATCGCTTTGGGACTTTACCTCACCAGCATCCGGCCGCGGCAGCACTGCATCCGATGCAGCCTTACGCAATTGCCGGCCCAGATAAATGTACAATCCCGTCGATGCCACTAGCAGCAACAATACCGCCACTAGATTGAGGTAAATTCCGGCGGCGAACAAACCAAAGAACAGCAGCCAGGGACTCATCAGCGCAACAGACTGCAACCAAGCCAAAATTCCCAGTTTGCCAAAAGGTCTGGCGCGATAAAATCCCCAACCCAGAATTCCCACAGCAACCAATACGAGCGCAATTGTTGCCGTATTTTCCGATGCAACTATAGGCATTCCGGTTGCTTGCGCCAATAGGGGCTGTAATCGGTCGATCGCGCTGCGGTCGAGTAATAGCATTAAATTTTGGGGAATATGAAATAGAGTTGCTGGGAACATATCCAAACCTGTCGGAAACTAGCCTGATTATTAAGGATAACCCCTGAGTGCTACTCGGCCCACAACCTCCTGCTGGTGCTGTTTAAACATCACAGGATCTTGGCTATTGACACAATAGACTTTTTATGATACCACATCCGCTGTGGCAAGCATATACTCAGAAGGGTAGCAGTGTCGATCGCCCGGAAGCGGCAAGATTGGCTGCGGTTTGGCAGGGGGCGCTTTTTCACGGATTTGTTTCGGATTCGGGCAGGGGAAACAAATCCGAAGCAAATAAGATCTCAGCCGCTGTTTCCTTGGTGGTAGAAAAGTGCTGAAACCCTTGATGTCATTAAATTTGTGTAACGGGTACGGCAGGACTTGAACCTGCGACTCGCTGCTTAGAAGGCAGCTACTCTATCCAACTGAGTTACGCACCCAACTCAAAAATCGCTAACAAGATTATTGTATCGGTGCAGTGTGCGATCGAGCAAGTAAATTATGTGATGACTTACCCAGAAAGCGCTTTGATGTACAAAAATAGGGCGTGCAGCGCGATGGTTCGGGAAAAAAACCAAGGTTATGAGAGTGTCTGTGCTTCCAAGACTTTATCTGACAAAAGCTGGAGGGAGTCACCTGCAAACAGCACAATTGTAACTTTACAATCAAAACTAGGTAGGACCTGAACTCGGGTAAAGTATTTAGAGGTCGAGGTGAAACCCAACTATTTGGTCGATCGGCTCTCTCTCCCAATTAAGACGGAACTCAGACAGCACAAGAGTCACAGGTGCTTTTTCCCAGATTTCTATGGGTTATGTTAACATCCCCTAGTGGCAAAGCCTAAAACGCTGACCGCATTACCTAAAAACCAGAGCTCGTTCCCTGATTTTAGGTATGAGTTGAGACAGAATGACTAATTGGCTGATGTTTAGTTATGTTTGCTAACATTCTGCTCGACTTGATATTTGATAAAAATGTGGTAGAACTAGGATTGAAAGACTCAGGTGAAAATCCCTGATGCTAAGGAGCCTCTATATAAGCTTCCTCTACGGCATCAAAGCAAAACAGTCAATCGCCCGCTCGGCACGAGCGCGAAAATCAAGCGTTGCCAGTACAGCAGTCGTAAATTGTGCGCGGGGGATTTTCCTTCGTGCATTGATTTATACGCCCAGGCTGAGAGACTATCTCAGCTCAGATATTTGTTAGCATTTGTTAGCAAAAAAGTATCGGAACGCTTGAGGAGAGAACCATCTCTAGGTGATCGGGAGCAATCCTGCTAATTTAAGTGGACTCGCTGAATCAAGAATCCCTTTGCCTTTAGGCATGGGGAGTGTCAAAAGCACAGCACCTCGGCCATGACAGGAGTCAAATCGCAGTGTCATGTTTATTCTGAAACGGCAGGATGTTGAAATAACAAATTTTCAACACCCAAAACGGGATCAACAAATTCCCATTCTCAATTATCAGGGGCAGACTTTTCGCCTGATCAGCGCCTTCAATGGCAAGCAAGCAGAAGACGCCAGAGCCTTGTGGCGGGACTTAACCGACAACCGAGGCAAAGCCTGTGTTCTGCTAGAAGAGCCGGATAGATATAGCGTCTGGGGAAAAGTCCGTTTAGATCAGCTTGCCGGTGAAGAACCGGCAGGGAATGAAGCAGCCAAAGCACCACTGTTCGCGCAGGGTTGTCTGCTGCTCCTCCAAGCTGTTTACTTCGATGTAGAAGACCTCTTAGGCGCAAGGCAAGCCACATCGTTTCAGAAAGATATCGCCAAGGTATTTCAGCAGGGAAACTTCCCCCAGGCAGACTCCCCTGATGCGATCAAAAACTGGCTAACCGTTAGTCCCTTGCAAACTCACAAGGTGCCTCCTTGGCAAGAGCAGCATCTCAAAACCTTATTGCAAGAACTCCACCGTTTGGGGAAATCGTATTTTGGCAATACGGACTTTGCTGAGGGAGTCAGCGATGTGCTGCAAGATATGCCCGGTCCGGATCGGACTCAGTTTCTAGATTGGCTGAAACAATCCGCCCTCAACAAATTGTGGATCGCAGGATAGAAAATCTTTGACAATTGCTCAGACAATTGGACTGAGATAATTTAGCTTAGATAATTGCACTGTAGGGGGTACGCGATATACAGGTTGGATTGCCAACTTGTATTGACCAACCAAATTGTTGATTCGATTTGGATGCCACCTATGGTCTGGCAATTTAACTAAGTTTCGATCGCAGTCCCCACCCACAATCATTGATATAAGTGGGGAAGTGTGAAAGCAAAAAAAACAGATACCTCAACATTTGAGGGTAGAATTTCCGAGATAGATTGGGTACTGTAAAAGCCTTAAGGGTGGAGACATATACCGTATTTCTATCATTATATTTCCGGGTACAAGATCGACTAACGACTGATTCCTTGAATTAGTAAATAGATATTATTCTTACTTAGTCTTTCTAGAGTGTACGAGGGCAAAAGTCCCCACGACACACTGAGGACGCCAGTTATTCCGGAAGCGTCAGAGCAAGGTTTTTTTAAGGTTTTTTGGCGAAAGCATCCTCATCTAGAATCAAAGATTGAGATGGGGTGCGTTCAACCGCTAGTTAGGTCTCGTGGAATCCCTATGAGTAGCACTTCAGAAAAGTCATCTACATCTTCATCTTTACTGTCAGCTCAGACCCTAGTGATTGCGGGCATTGTCTGGGCTGTCATGGCGCTGCTGTTCTTTTTGCTGTTCAGCGTCCCCCTCTCAGCAGAAGAAGGTTTACCTCTTTGGTACTCGATCGGCACTTATATTTTTGAATGCGGAGCATACTTGGGAGCGGCTTTAGTCTGTTTTAGAAACTGGCAAAGCCCGCACATGGTCAGCGGGCGCAACGTCTGGCTGGGCATAGGTCTGGGGATGCTGTTCTATTTCATAGCAGGCGTGCTTTTCGGGATTTGGGAACTGTATTTCGAGTTAGACCCGGACGTGTCTCCTGCGGATGCGTTTTATCTGGGCAGCTATGTGGTCCTGATCGGGGGCATGGTTGTAGCTGTGACTTCCAAGCGACTGAATCTAGAAATTTGGCAGTGGGGTTTGTTAGCGGGAATTGCAGCCTTCGGCATTGCTGTAGCTATTTGGGTGGCTGCACCTGACTCTTGGAGGGCCCAGCTAGGAATGGCTCCGGCAGCCACTCAAGAAGTAGTGACAGAATCTGAACCAGCAACCACTGCAACAGGAAGAGCGCCTGCTTTGGAAAATTCGTCTAAGTTGCAGGCAAAAGGAGCAACAGCGACTGATCCTGCATCAGCACCCGAAGAAGAAGAAGCAGAAATCAAAGCTCCCGCATGGGTGATGGCACTAGACAAGCAACTGGCGCCTCACAAAAATGCAATCAATTTGTTTTACATCGTCGGGGACGTTTTTCTGCTGATTATTGCTACTGCATTGCTGCTGGCGTTTTGGGGAGGACGTTTTTCCCAATCTTGGAGAATGATTGCGGCTGCAACTTTTTCGCTTTACATCGCAGATATGTACTTTAAATGGCGCGATACTCAGGCTGAGGGTAGTTATCAAAGCGGCAGTTTGCTGGAAGTCTTTTTTGTTTTCAGCGCCATCCTGTTCGGAATAGGAGCTATCTTGGAACATGACATCTCAACCCGTTCTCGCCAGAGCAGGCGCAGTCGTCGCGCAGCGTAGCGATTTGAGATTGGGGTTGCTTCGGCAAGCGATAGGGAAGCGAAAGCTTTTTTGCCCTTGTCTGCATCTGTGAGCTTGAAATCGAAAATCAAAAATCACAGTTCGCTGACTGCTAGCCTGCGTCTTTTCACGTCTTTTTGCTGGAAAACTTGGCATGACGCCTACAAAACTCTCCGATTCAGACAAACGCGAACTCATCAGGCTGTACCGACAGTCCAACGAGAATACTATCACTCTGGCAAAGCGCTACGGAGTGAGCAGTTCGACTGTAAGGCGCATCCTTCAGGGTGCTTTGTCGGAGCCGGAATACGAATTTCTAGTCCAGCAAAAACAAAAGCGTTTGTCCGATCGCACAAGTGTTTCTGAACCGACAGAGGCTACTACTGAGTCGTCGCCAGATGGCGAAATCGATCCTGTAGCTGTCCCCCTGTCGGAGTCAGTCCCTGTCCTGCCGTCAGCCTCAAATTCGAGACCGACGATCCGAAAGCGTTCTGAATCAGTCCCTGAACCAGTTGCAGAATTGGATGTTTCTGATGTGCCAGATGCCCCAGCAGCCAATCTTGCCGATCGAAGCCACCGCGCTGTTGTGACTGGTGAACTAAAGGCAATGCTGCCAGCAGAAGGGCTGCTGGCAGGTGAAGACTTTAGAGATTTCGAGGACGACGATGAGGATGACGATGAGGATGATGAAGACGATTTAGATGACGACTTCGACGAAGATGTAGAGGATGAAGACTCTCTGTCTGAAGGTAGTCTCCTCGGTTCACTATCGTCGAGCGACTTGATCGAGCTTCGGGGTACAGGACTAATTGAAGTTTTGCCTTTAAGCGAAGCATCTCTGCCCAAAATTTGTTATTTGGTGGTCGATCGGGCAGCGGAGTTAATCACCAGACCTCTAAAAGCTTTTGGCGAACTGGGTCAAATTCCGGCGGCGGAAATTCGCGAGAAAACCCTGGCAGTTTTTGACAATCACCGAGTAGCCCGCCGATTTGCTACTCGCAATCAAAGGGTTTTCAAGATTCCTGACAGCAGTATGCTGCAAAAAGCAGCGCCTTATTTGCGAGCTAAGGGAATTACTCGCCTGCTGATTGACGGTCAGGTATATTCCCTCTAAGGGCTCAAATCTATTTAATATTGTACGGTGTCGGATTCTTCTGGATTTGCCTGAAATTTAGGACGCGAGTTTTGGGAATCTGAAAGGTTCCACAGCGGTTGCAGTAGCGCACCTCCGATCAGTCCTGCACTCAGGCTCATTGCCAATACTACTCCTACGGGCAGTTGTATCGATTGAAAAAAGATAAAGTTTAAGGATACTGGGGCGGCGTTTTGCACTGAGATAATGCCGATCGCGCTTACTAAAATTGCTACTAAAAAACTAATGGCGAGCAGAGGAATTGTTTTCATAAACGGGTTGACAGGCTAATATTTTAACTTGTATACTTGTTTAATAATTGAAATATGTGTAAAGTTTTTATTTTTGCAAACACCTCATTATATAATACTCTACAATAAAATTAGGGGAAAAGTCAAGTAGAGGCGGAAAAAATTGAGTTTTTTTATTAATAAAAATTAAAACACACATCAATAAATTTACACATTCCAAACTTAAACAAATCCAAGTGTATTGCAAATATATAACTGGGTCAGCAGTATCAATGATTAATGTTCAGAGGCTTTACAAGAGCTATCAAAAATAGGTAAGGTGCGCTTCGGCGCACCTCACAATCCCAAGCGCTAGGGGAAAAACCCCCATTGGAATAGGTAGAAATTTAAACAGGTTCTAACTGGGAAATTACCTTTTCCATGTGTTGGGCAACTTGGCTTTCTTTTTCCACAGAATTGGTTTCCATGTAAACGCGCATCAAGGGTTCGGTTCCCGAAGGCCGCAGCAGTACCCAGCCACCGTCTTCAAGATAAAGTTTAATCCCGTCTTTGCGGCCGATTTCCTTAACGCCGATACCTGCTATTTCTGTGGGGGGATTCTTGGTAAAAGATTCCAAAACGGCTGCTTTGTGGGCTTCTTCTAGGTGCAAGTCCAAACGTTTGTTGTACAGGGGGCCGTCGGCTTCTTTAATGGCTTCTTCGACTAACTGAGAAAGCGGTTTGCCTTCATAGGCGATCGCCTCAGCAACTAGCATATCAGCCAAAATCCCGTCTTTTTCGGGAATGTGACCCAAAACGCTCAAACCGCCAGATTCTTCGCCACCGATGAGCACCGCAGTTTCCCGCATTTTTTCGCCGATGTATTTAAAACCGACTGCGGTTTCGTAGATTGTTAAACCGTACTTGGCGGCCAAATTGTCCAGCAAGTGGGTAGTTGCGACTGTACGGACGATCGCCCCAGTCAATCCTTTATTCTTAACCAAGTGACGCGCCAGCAGCAACAGTACAGTATTTGGAGTCAAGACATTTCCCAACTCGTCAACAATACCAAAGCGATCGCTGTCGCCATCGGTAGCTAAACCCAAATCCGCCGAATCCTTCTTAACAGCTTCCACCAACTCAACTAACTGTTCGCCCTTGGGTTCGGGCATTCCGCCTCCAAACAGCACGTCGCGGTAGGTATGAAAACTTTCGACATCGCAGCCGCAGTGTTCCAAAACCCCGTCGAGATAGCCGCGAGAAGTCGAGTAGAGAGCGTCGTACTTCACCTTCAACTTAGCAGAGCGAATCCGCTCCACATCGATCAAAGTATAAAGAAACTTCAGATATTCGGGTTTCGGGTCAAAACTGGAGATTTTATCGTTGTGGCTGCCTTTGGCTGGGGCATCAGAAGCACCAGCAATATTTGCCACAATTGTATCGGTAATTTCCGGGGTTGCCGGACCCGCGTAGTCGGGGATGTATTTGATGCCGCAGTAAGGTGCGGGATTGTGCGAAGCCGTGAACATCAGGGCTCCTGCAGAGTTGAGATGCTTGGCGCTGTAAGCGATGACTGGTGTGGGGCAATCTCGATCGACCACTTTCACAGTCCATCCCAAATCTGCCAATACTTCCGCCGAGGTGCGGGCGAACTCGTCTGCCAGAAAGCGGGTATCGTAGGAGACTAGAACTGGGCGGTCTTTGGTGTAAGCGGTTTCTAGGTAACTGGCGATCGCCCGGGTGACTTTTCGCACGTTGGCAAAAGTAAAGTCATGGGCAATCAATCCCCGCCACCCATCGGTTCCGAACTTAATTTCTGTTGAATTGCTGCTAGCGCTCATTTTATCCACTTCCTCTCGTCCTACTAATCCTACCCGAAGCCATAGCCTTAAAGACGTACTGGCCGTGCTGTTTGTGAGGATCGATCGCCCGTGGTGTCCAATCAACCTAATCCTATCGTTCTAGGGACAGGCTTGGGCCTCCGGCAGGACTCGAACCCGCCGGATTTGGCAAAATGTGCGGCCTACCGGGCGAGTCACTCGCTCATTCCGGTTTTGAAGGGTAGTTTGTCGATCGAATGGACGACGATCAATTGGGGGTGATTCCCTACGGGATAGCTTCGCTTCACGGGGAAGCTAAAAAACCGATCGCAAAAAAACGGCCCTGGCAATGCTATTAACTAAATGCACATAAATCTGATTCTCATCTCAAATTTAATTTTTTATTTAGAAAAGCCGATAGTTAAATTTGTTATGGTTTCCTAACAATCCCCAGACTAAAAATACATTTCTAATTCAGCTATAGAAATAAATTAACCAAAGTCACCCCTAGATCGTGCTGTAGCCTAGCTTCTTAAAGAGATTAGGGCGCTCACCCAAAGCCCTCCAAAACAAAGATAAGGTATTTCAAGCAGCAGTTTTTTTTAAGCAGACTTAACTTTAATTCTCTGCTTTTAAGACAAATTAAATTTATTTCCAGCCTTCTTTATACTTCAAAAAAATCGATTAGGGTCGCGATCACAGGGTGATGGTGATCGATCGCACAATAAATAACGTTATTAACGTGCAACTTATAAAAGATGCAGGCAGTCGAGCCAAATGGCTTATAGCTTTAAGCGTAATGGCTGATGACTGTCAGCGTACAAATGCAGAAAATTGTAGTTAACAACGTTAAAAAATAGGGGAATATATCGGGTGCGACTTAATAAAAAAACGAGGTTTATCATGACGGGTATTTCACAAATATCTTCAAAATCTTTACCAGCACCAGACCAATTTCAACAGGGCGTAAGTCAGGCGTCCCAAGGTATTACCGGACCGGACACTGACAAACTCCCAAAAGCTAGAGGTGTCAGCGTTTCTTCCTTCGCAGTTAGCTGGGCAAAAAAATATTACAGTACAGTGGCGGCACGAGAGAAGCAAGCGCCACGCCAAATTCTGCCAAGCCTCGATTTAATTAATTTTGAGGCAAATAGAGCCCCAATAGTTGACAAATTGACAGATACCCTGAAATTAGCCAGCGAGATAGCTTGGAGTAGAGTAGAAGCTCTTTTAGGAAAACAAATAGAGCGGCACGCGATCGATAAGAGCTTAATTAATCCTTTAGAAATTTCCGCCGACACTCGCACCTTATATCAGAAAGCAATAGACGCTTATGCGGATAGAGAACCTGTTTTCCGGTTGTCCGTGCTGGTGGGAAAAGATATAATCAAAGTGAGGCGAAAATACTCAGAGACAGACCCGTTAGTGCTGGGATTTGTGACAATGGAGTTTCAATACACTAGCAAAATCTTGTTAGGATGTCTTTCGGACTCAGAGCGAGCGGAATTTGCGCCCTACTTAAAAGTTGTAGACGACTACCTGCACATTCCCTACGGAGAGATTAACGAGGCGGCGGCGAATCAGCCCCCGAATTCAAGAGCTCTATTAGCCGTTCAGCATTTGTTGCAGCACACGACTCAGATTGCTAGTGCAGTGTACGATCGAGCTAGTGCCCAGCATCAAGGATACCGCAGCAGCAGCGGGTATTTGAGCGATCGCGAGGTAAAAATTTCTGGTATCCGGGATGTCGAGATTTTTCAAAGCTATTTGTGCTGGTGCGTTTTGGAAGGTAGCATTCACCCGGTACAGCAAGAATTGTTTCCAATTTGCGTGATGTTGTACCCGAAACTTCATGTAAGTTGGGAGTTAGTGCAGGATATGCTGCTAATTTTATTTTGGGAAATATGCGAGCGGCTTCCTGCTGAAGATTTAACGGTATTTGTACCTTACTTGCGTACTCTGACTGAGATGTTTTCCAGCGATGTTTTTGAAAATTAGATAATTGGGAATTGGGAATTGGGAATTGCCTCAACTTTTCCAATTGCCTATTTAAAACTAAAAGCTGCGACTGCCAAACATCCCCAACCAACAATAAAAGCAACTCCCCCCAGTGGCGTAATTGCACCCAACCATTTGATGTCGCTCAAACTCAGGGCGTACAAACTGCCTGAAAAGATGATTGTACCCGCAATAAAAGCCCATCCAGACACTGCAAAAAAGGTTTGAGACTCTTGGGTGCGGCTCAAGAGTAAAGCGACGAGTAATAAAGCCAGGGCATGGTACATTTGATATCGGGCGCCAGTCTCAAAAATGGTTAAAGCTCGATCGCTCAATTGATTTTTCAAAGCGTGGGAGGCGAAGGCACCGCCTGCCACGGATAAACCTCCGAATACGCCTGCCGCTGCTATAAAAATGCGAATTAAAATTAGCGTTGACATAATATTTATTGAATAGGGAAGAAGGAAGAAGGAGGAGGGAAAAACATCTAATTGTTGATATCAAATGTGCGCGGTGCGTGCCTTACTTGTCATTGCGAGGCTCCGCGAAGCAATCGCATAGTAGAGATGTTCACTGGCCTCACTCTGGGAAGGGAAGGTGCGCGGGGCGCACCCTAGGCTGATGATAAATTAGCTTTTTTGCAGATATTTTTAACCTATTTCCGCACAGCTTCCAGCAAGCGAGAATAGTAAAAGCTAGTGCTAGTCATCGCTGTTCTGTTAATAACAAAACCATTGCTTTCTAAGATTTTGATAATATCAGCTTCGCGGTGCTGGTAAGCCCGAGTAGTTTTGCTCGGACCGGGGAAAAGTTCACCAATTTTTTTGAGGGCGGTAAGTGCTAAAGTTTTGGGTGCAAAACTAAGAATTAGTCGCGATTCGGCGATCGAACTCAGGTGAGCGATCATTTCTGCCGCCTTATTTTGAGGATAGTGGATGAGCACATCCAAACAAATCACTGTGTGGAATTTGCCGGTTAAAGCTTCCAAATCTTGGGCGGCGAAGGAGATGTTGTAGAGCTTGCCGGGAACTGCTGTCGCTCGATCGTAAGCTTCTGCTACCATCTTTTCAGAGATATCGCTAGCGCAAACAATTGCCCCAGCGTCAGCCAGAGGAATGCTCAGAGAGCCTACACCGCAACCGGCATCGCAGACACAAAGCCCGGGCAAATTGCCGTCAGCTTGCAGCCATTCGATGACTGTATCCACCGTTTTCTGGTGGCCGGTGCGGATGTCTAGCTGAACTTTATTGACTTTGCCCTCACCGTAAATTCGCTGCCAGCGATCAAATCCCGTCGAGTTAAAATACTGTCTAACAATAGTCTTGTCGTCTACCAAATTCATCGATCTGCCTGCTGCTGAGTTATTGCCAACGGTTAGATATTATATAGCAATCCGGTTCGGAAAATGTGCAACTTGCAACAACAGATTTTAGATTGGCGATTTTAGATTTTCGATGAAAACGGCACATCTAAAATCTAAAATGTATCGGGTAATATCAGTTCGCCGGTTCCCACCTTTTCAATTCTTTAATCTAAAATGGTATAACAGGCTAAAAAAGTCGATGCCAAGTCAATTCCTTTGTCGCCGCATTTAAATTCCAGCGCAACAATTGAGTTGCGGATTTGCCAATAATTCCCGAAATTCCGATCGCCCTTCTCGGAGATTCAGTTGCCAGGGCGATCGCACTTTCGGCATCGCAAATCCCCCACTCCACTAAATTCTGCACTCCCGCCAACAGCGGCAGAGTTGTACCCGCCAAAGTAGCAGATTCCAGGGGCGAGTGGTAATCTAATCTTACCCAAGCCGTACCTTTTCTGACTTCAATTTGTCGGGAATCCCAAGGATAAACACCGTCAGGCAAACCCAAAGGAGCCAAAGCATCGCTCACTAAAAAAACGCCTTTTTGATACCTACCAGCGCGTAGCAAAAAATCAATCATTGTCGGAGCAACGTGTTTCCCGTCAGCAATTAAACCGCATTTTACGCCCGGATAAACAATCGCCGCTCCCAACAAACCCGGTTCTCGGTGGTGCAAACTCGGCATCGCATTAAAAGCGTGAGTTACCATTGAAGCTCCCCGCTCAAATGCTTGCTGTGCTTGCTCTGCTGTCGCTTGGGAGTGTCCGAGACTGACGAAAATTCCCAAACTTTGCAAATAGGAAATGACTTCGCCAGTGCTGTCTAACTCCGGCGCTAAAGTAATTATTTTGACAATATCGGCACAATCTCCTAAAACTTGCTTGACATTTTCTATAGTGAGCGGTAATAAAAACTCAACTGGGTGAGCTCCTCGCTTTTGTGGGTTGAGAAAAGGGCCTTCGAGGTGAACACCGATAATTTCCGCTGTTTTCGGCTTAATTGTTGCCGGAGCAGCGGTTTGTACAGTTCGGATATAATCGGCTATAGTCGAGAGCGATCGCCTAAACTTATCCAGCGAAGTTGTCACCAAAGTCGGCAAAAAAGCATCGACTCCCTGATTCCACAAAAATTGACAAATTTTCGGCAAAATTTCAATATGCTTGCTTTCTAAATCGGGAAAAGCAAAACCGAGGGCGCCGTTAATCTGCAAGTCAACACCGCCTAGAGAAAGCCAATCGCCTCCTACATCAAGCACGTGCAAATGGGGAGGACAAATCCGTTTAAATACGGCGTCCATCGGCCAAACTTCTTGAATGATGCCCGTTTCGTCAATAGCAAGCATCTGCAAATCCTTGCAACCGGGGAGGCGAACATTGAGAATATCTGTGGGGGAGGCAGTTGGGGTTGTGGCTTCAGTCATCCGATTTTAGATTTTAGATTTTAGATTTTAGATTTAATATTCGCTACGGATAAATCCGGTGGCTGGCGATGAGGAGGGGGAGCTTTTTGCTTTTTGCTGGCTCCAGGGCTGCTCAGACGGGGGCTTGTGGCAAAATTGCTTTTAAGGATCAGTTTTGGTACAAAATATCTAAATTTGAGTTAACGCAATCATTATAAAATTAGCACTTATCTGAAATCTAAAATCTGAAAATTTTATGAATCAAGCGACAGTTGGAATTATCATGGGTAGCGATTCGGATTTGCCAACCATGAAAGATGCGATCGCAGTTTGCGAAGAATTCAGTGTTGCTTGCTCCGTGGCGATCGTCTCGGCGCACCGTACCCCTGAGCGCATGGTGGAATACGCCCAAACCGCTCACCAACGAGGCTTGAAAGTCATTATCGCAGGTGCCGGGGGAGCGGCGCACCTCCCGGGTATGGTAGCATCTTTAACCCCCTTGCCAGTAATTGGCGTGCCTGTACCGAGCCGCCACCTGCAAGGCCTAGATTCGCTGTACTCGATCGTGCAAATGCCAGCGGGGATACCCGTAGCAACAGTGGGGATCGGCAACGCTAAGAATGCTGGCTTGCTGGCAGTTCAAATACTGGCAGCTCATCAGCCGGAATTGCTAGAGCGAGTCTTGCATTACCGCAAAAATTTGTCCGAATCTGTACTGAAAAAACAAAATCAATTAGAAGAGCTAGGCTATCATAACTATCTCAATCTCAACAAATAATCCATAAACTTTTGTAGTAAGATTGGAAAGTTTTCCAAATATTGCTGAGCTTACTAGCCGTAAAGAGGGTAAAAGTGATTAAAATGACTGTCGGAAAGAAAAAGTCGAAACAAGTCAGGTGGGATGCTTTAAATTTGCCAGCAGCTAAATTTTTTACGAAAGTCAACAGGTTGAAGAAGTTACAACGGGCGATCGCCCGCCTCACTCCAAGTTGGCAAGCCTGCATACCTTTAGCTGCAATCATCGTCTTGGTCTGGGGATATGCGGCGGTAGCCCAAACAGCTCCCGCGCCAACCACCGAGGAACAATTAGCAAGCCTTAAGGTGGGCATGGATACCATGTGGGTCATGGTGGCGGCAATGCTAGTGTTCTTTATGAACGCCGGTTTCTGTATGTTAGAAACAGGGTTTTGCCGTCAGAAAAATGCGGTTAACGTGTTGTCAAAAAACTTGATTGTTTTTGCGCTGTCTACGATCGCATATTGGGCGATCGGCTTTGCCTTAATGTTCAGCGACGGCAACGGTTTTATCGGCACCAGCGGCGGATTTTTTCTGTGGAATGTAGCCGACAACAGCCCCGCCACAGGAGATGCTTATCAAGGTATTTTCGACTCGCTTAACTGGACGGGAGTGCCCCTCAACGCTAAATTCTTTTTCCAGTTAGTTTTTGCGGGAACTGCTGCGACGATCGTTTCGGGAGCAGTTGCAGAGCGAGTGAAATTCATTGACTTTTTAATTTTCAGCTTGCTGCTAGTAGGCATTGCTTACCCAATTACCGGACACTGGATTTGGGGCGGCGGCTGGCTGGCAAAAGCAGGCTTCTGGGATTTTGCCGGTTCGACAGTGATTCACTCGGTAGGCGGTTGGGCTGCTTTGATGGGAGCGGCATTTTTGGGGCCACGGATCGGCAAGTACCGCGACGGCGATACTGTGGCGATGCCGGGACACAATATGAGCATTGCCACCCTGGGCTGTTTGATTTTGTGGTTGGGTTGGTTCGGGTTCAATCCCGGTTCGACAATGGCAGTCGATCCAAATGCGATCGCCCATATTGCGCTCACCACCAACACTGCGGGTGCCTTCGGCGGAGTTGCTGCAACCATTACGGCTTGGCTGTACCTGGGCAAACCCGACCTTTCGATGATTATCAACGGCATCCTCGCAGGCTTAGTCGGGGTAACAGCGAGCTGCGCTTGGATCAACATCCCCAACTCTGCCATAATCGGCACGATCGCCGGTATCCTGGTAGTTTTCGCAGTAACTTTCTTCGACAATTTGAAAATTGACGACCCTGTAGGCGCAACTTCAGTTCACTTAGTCTGTGGGATCTGGGGAACTCTGGCAGTGGGCTTGTTTGCGGACGGCCCTACAACTGGACTTTATACTGCAGGCCCGGCAGCCGGATTGCTGGTGGGCGGAGGTTTCGGTCAACTTTGGGCGCAGTTGGTCGGCATTATCTCTGTAGGCGGGATGACCGTGCTGCTGAGTACGATTTTTTGGGCCGCACTCAAAGCTTTGCTGGGTATCCGCGTTTCTGCTTTAGAGGAGGCTGAAGGTTTGGATATCGGCGAACACGGGATGGAAGCTTACACCGGGTTTGTGAAGGAAACTAGCTTGGAAAACAGAAGTGAGACCAGCTACGGCGGTTATGGTGGGGGTTCTGGAGGCAAGACTACCAAACTGTAAAGCGTGCGAAGGGAGCGACCAATTCAGCTTTCGTGTCCTAGATTAGCTATTTATCAGCTAATTCACGCCTTTATTCAGAAACACCACAATCTGAAATAGTCGCCAACTTATGGCAGTCTATCGTTGTGCTCGCGTTTAAATCTTCGATGCGAACGCGGGCATATTTTTATTGTTAGTTTACTTTTAATGGCGTACATATAGCAGTTTTCGATTGCATGAGATCGGCGCCAATAATTGTTAATTGGTAATGGGGAAATAGGAATTGAGAATCTGTAACTGCGAGCGTTGAAAACTGGTGTATTGGTTAGAGTTTATCGGCAATTGCTTTAAGTTCTTCAACGATGCGCTTGTTCTTGTGATCCCTGCTTCCATAGAGGCGGGCTGAGAACATCGTGATTATTTCTAGTAGCTCTTTAGCTAAATCCTCGTCACAGCTAGTATTTTCGGTTTGATTTATAATCACTACCTCTGTCCCAAAGTGTTCGCACAAATTAAAAATTAGTTCAGAACCAAATCTCAGCAGTCTGTCTTTGTGAGTTAATACCAGCCTTTCTACTTGATTGTCTGCGATCGCCCGAATTAGATGTTGTAAACCCCGCTTACTGTAATTAACCCCAGAACCCACATCATCAATGATTTGGAATTGCCAGCCGTGAGATGCACAAAACAATTCCAAAACTTGTTTTTGTCTGTCTAAATCATCTTTTTGGTCGTGGCTGCTAACCCGAGCGTAAGCAATGGTTAAAGCGCCGTTGGGTTTTAATCCGAGAAGATTAGCTAGGTCATAGCGTCTGTGACCGTTAGCGGTGCGTTCGGGTATTAGCTTGCCTTCGGCTTCCCACCGACGCAAGGTGGAAGCGCTCACACCTTTAAGTTTGGCTGCTTCAGTTATAGTTAATTTTTTCATTTTTGGATTTTAGCATCAGAAATGGGTAATTTCGGTAAGTTTTAGATATATTTTTGTCCCGGTCTGCGGGTTGGACAAATCCGATTGCGGAGCCAGAAAGTTTGGTAAGCAGATTTTTTATGGTAAAGTAGTGCGAAAAAGCAAAGTTCTGCATCGCCGCCCTTGCCCAACACAGCACAGTGCTTGATTCTTACAAGCATTGAGGCTTTAATTGAGTGGTAAAATTTGATGCAGCAATCAGTGCAAATTATTCGGTGTGAGGCCTGCAAATAGCTTGAGTTTATGGAGAAGTTTGGAGGAGGTAGCAGAAGTAGAACTCATAAATCCCTCTTAGGGATGGAAGTTAGCCGATCGAAAACTGTTCCGGTTTGGGCTTTGCTATCTTTGGTGACGAACGGGGTACTGATATTCACAGTTGCTCAACTACTGCTGCGGGGAAACAACTTGACAGAAAGCTTCCAGGCGAATGATGCGGTGAAGGCAGAAGCGGCTGAGGAACAAATTGGCCAACCAGTGATCTCTACAAAGGCAGTGCTAGACGTGCCTGTTGCCGGACCGCGACATAAATGGACTTACCAGCAGTGGGTGACGCAGTTGGGTCGCGAAGCTGAGGCGGCGGCGGCGAATCGACCCTCAAGGCTGAGTGTTTTGGCTGGGGATTCTCTAAGTATGTGGTTTCCGACCAAACTGTTACCAGTCGATCGAATTTGGCTGAATCAAGGGATTTCCGGGGAGACTTCGGTGGGTTTGCTGAAGCGGTTGCAGTTGTTCGATCGAACTGCGCCGGATACGGTGTTTGTGATGATTGGGATTAACGATTTGTTGCGGGGAACCAGCGACGAAGGGATTTTGGACAACCAGCGGCAGATTATTCGCGATTTGCGCTGGGCTCACCCCAAAGCACAAGTGGTTGTGCAGTCGATTTTGCCCCACAGCGGGGAACAAGCTACTTGGGAAAATCGCGATCGCCTGTTGGCGATTCCTAACAGTCGGATTAGGGCAATAAATCGACGGCTGAAAGAAATTGCTAGTTCTGAAAATGTTTTGTATCTGGATTTGTACCCGCTGTTTGCGGATGCTGACGGGAATTTGCCAACTGAACTCAGCACAGACGGCTTGCACCTTAACGATCAAGGTTATCTGGTTTGGCGATCGGCCCTGCAACTGTTCGATCAGATTCAGTTGAAAAATGAGTCATGAGTCATCCGTTTTAAAGATAAAGGATAAAGTAACATTCTCCCTAACTCTCCCCCTCTCCTCCTCCCACTCTCCCCAACTCAAAACTCTTGCCATCTCCTCAACTCCCCCTCCCTGACTACTATGTGGTCATTAGCTATGTCAAGTCTCCACTGATAGATTAAGAAATATGATAGTTAGCTATTTGGTATAGGGTGATACAGAATAACTGTTGGTACAAATGGTGCAATCCAAAAGGCATAGACCATTGGATTGAGGGTTGACGAATTTAGATGAGTCCGGCTATACGAAGTCGGGGGGTTGAGGATTGGGGAATTATCTATTGAAGATTTGTTCCGCTAAAACAGGGACTTAAAACCAAATAACTATTGCATCTAAAATCCTCGCGTCTAAAATCGGCTCGGTCTTCCCTGAAAATTGCTGAGTATGAGAAGGTACAACTAACGTGATCAAAAAAAGTTTAACGATCGGCATCATCGCCCTGTGGCTGTTAAGCGTACCGCTGACGGACAATGCCTTAGCTCAAGATGCTGCTGGTACTGCTGCTGCGGTGGCGCCGAATCCGATCGACACCGGCGATACGGCCTGGATGTTGGTCTCCTCAGCACTGGTGCTGTTAATGACACCAGGGCTGGCATTTTTTTACGGGGGACTGGTGCGATCGCGCAACGTCCTCAACACCATGATGATGAGCTTAGTCATGATGGGAGTTATCGGCGTCACCTGGACGCTGTGGGGCTACAGTTTGGCCTTTGACGTTTCCACTCCAGCGTCCGAAGGCTTTGGTCAAGGGATCGAAAGCTTCATCGGCGGCTTCGACTGGATGTTCTTGAACAAGGTCACGGCGGACACACCAGATCCGATCGGCTACGCACCGACAATACCCCACCAAGTCTTCATGGTTTACCAGATGATGTTCGCCATCATCACTCCAGCCTTGATTTCCGGGGCGATCGTCGAACGGGTAACATTTAAAACCTATTTCTGGTTCGTGCTGCTGTGGTCTACCTTCATCTACTCTCCTTTAGCTCACTGGGTTTGGGGTAGAGGCTGGCTGCAGGCGATCGGATCTCTGGACTTTGCCGGCGGCACAGTGGTACACATTAGTTCCGGTGTTTCTGCGGTTGTCGCAGCTTGGATGATCGGGCCCCGCAAAGACCACTTGAACAAGCCCCACACCCCCCACAACGTACCCTACGTCTTGCTGGGAATTGGCCTGTTGTGGTTCGGCTGGTGTGGCTTCAACGGCGGTAGCGCTTTGGGAGCTGGTTCTTTAGCAGCAGTGGCTTTTGTCACCACGATGATTTCTGCAGCAGCCGGCGGTTTAACTTGGACAATTGTGGAATGGGTGCTCAGAGGCAAACCGACAGCAGTGGGAATTGCTAGCGGTTTCCTCGCGGGATTGGTGGGAATCACACCTGCGGCTGGATTCGTACTTCCAGTGGGGGCGCTTTTGATCGGATCGATCACTTCGGTTGCCTGCTTCTTTGCCGTTAGTTTCCGGGCTAAGCTAGGATTTGACGACTCTTTGGATACCTTCCCGATTCACGGCGTCGGCGGAACTATAGGCGCGATTCTGACAGGCGTGTTTGCGACTAAAGCGGTTAATGCTGCCGGAAATGACGGGCTGTTTGCGGGGAATCCGGGGCTAATCGTGACCCAGTTTATAGGCGTTGTAGTTACTTACGTGTTTGCGGCTGTCGGCACTTTTGTGATCCTGAAAATTTTGGGGCAGTTTATGGAACTGCGAGTGCCGTCATCTGCTGAAGACCAAGGTTTGGATATCGGCGAGCATGGGGAAGAAGCTTACGGTGAGGATTTTGCCGGGGGTTTCAGTTCGTTTGAATCGAGTTCTCCTTTTGCGCCTAAGAAGATTTGAAAATAGCCTAAGACTGACGCACTCAAGCCTGTGAAACCCAGTTCCTTTGGAGATTTATCGACTCCCAACCCCGATTTTTCTAATAAACCGGATTTCTTTGCGGGATTTTGTGCAGAAGAAGGTTTGAATCTGTGATTGGCAGTCAGAGTCAATAATAGTAGTTGGGTTGCCCCGTTTTGCAATTGTTGCAGGCGGGGTTTTCAAATTTGAGATGAGAATTCTCCAATGGTTCTAAAATCAAAGGTAATTAACCTAGATTTCAACTCGATACCGCATGGATACTAAAGCTTTTAAAAGATCGCTCCAACAGTCTGAAAACTACCACCGCAAGGGTTTTGGACACGAAGCTGAGGTAGCTGGGGTAATGCAGACGGCTTATCAAAGCAGTCTGATCCAGCAAATTCGCGACAATAATTACAGGCTAGAGCGCGGCGCAGTTACGATCCGGCTGGCTCAGGCTTTTGGCTTTTGCTGGGGGGTGGAACGCGCTGTAGCTATTGCTTACGAGACTCGCCAGCATTTCCCAACCGAACGGATTTGGATTACTAATGAGATTATTCACAATCCGTCTGTCAATCAGCATTTGCGGGATATGGAAGTTGGTTTTATTTCTGTTGAGAAGGGACAGAAAGATTTTTCGGTTGTCGATAGCGGCGATGTGGTAATTTTACCAGCTTTTGGAGCAAGCGTCCAAGAAATGCAGTTGCTTAATGATAAGGGCTGCAAGATTGTTGATACTACTTGTCCTTGGGTTTCTAAGGTTTGGAATACTGTTGAAAAGCACAAAAAGAGGAATTATACTTCGATTATTCACGGTCAATACAAGCATGAGGAAACTGTTGCTACGAGTTCTTTTGCTGATAAGTATTTGATTGTATTGAATTTCCAGGAAGCTGAATATGTCAGCAATTATATCTTGCATGGGGGCGACCGCGATGAATTTCTTGCTAAATTTAGCAAGGCTTGTTCTGCTGGTTTTGACCCAGATGTGGATTTGGAAAGTGTTGGTATTGCCAACCAAACTACTATGCTCAAAACTGAGACAGAGAACATTGGCAAGTTATTTGAAAAAACGATGATGCGGAAGTTTGGGCCTGAAAATTTGAACGACCATTTTCAGAGTTTTAATACTATCTGCGATGCAACTCAGGAACGCCAAGATGCTATGTTGAGTTTGGTTGAGGAAAAGTTGGATTTGATGCTGGTGATTGGCGGTTTTAATTCTTCTAATACTACGCATTTGCAGGAAATTGCGATCGACAAAACTGTTCCTTCTTATCACATTGATTGTGCGGAGCGCATCTTACCCGGAAATCGGATCGAACACAAGCCTTTGGGGGCCGATTTGGTTGTAACTGAAGGTTGGCTACCGGATGGTAAAATTGTAGTCGGCGTGACTTCGGGTGCTTCTACGCCTGATAAGGTGGTTGAAGATGCGATCGATCGCATTTTCGCGATGAAAGCAGCGGCTGCGATTGTGTAATTATATTGTTTCGGCACTGCACTCGGAAGCATATTTTTCTCAGTGCAGGGCGAGTATTTCTTTGCGAGTGCGATCGAGCGTCTCGCTCGCAAAAAGAAAGATATAATTCTGATGTTAAACTAACTTCAACGCATTAATTCTCTGCAATTACCCGATCGCTCGCATTTTTGATTTCTGATACTATTCACCCGCGTCATCGCCTCTGTGAATTTCTCCCTGCCTCCAACAGATTATTTTTTAATTAATATATTAAAATTTCGCCTTTTTTTTGGTGGTAAAAAGCTTGACTTGGCTAGTTTGACAAGGTATTATTTAATAATGGAAACAGTAGCATAAATTAAATTTATGTCACTACTCCAATTATCTAAAATATACCCCAAAAATCAACTGAAGTCAATACGTAAAAACTCTTTTCTTTGCGCCACAATTTCAAACTGCCCAAGGAAAACGAACGATACAAAACTCGATACAAAAAAGGCGAATAAAGCTTTGCAGGCTATCCTAGATTGTGTGGCGTTTGCCTGAATCACGAGAGGCAAGAGATCGATTTATGCCATCTCCGACTTAAGAGGGATGCGAGGAGGAGCGAGGCTAAACTAAACACAAGATAGATCGCACATTTGAGCCTTAAATTTATAGGTTTTAGTCGCCGTTTCTGACCGCGCTAAAAATTCGGATAGTCTTAATCCAGCTAAAATAAAAGAAAAAGCAGGACTCGCGTGCCGAGTATTTCATGAAACAATCCCTGACTCGCCAAATCACCGCAGGTATCGGAATGGTCGTGGCGCTGCTAATTTTCAATGCGGCAACTTCCTACCGCAACACTCTCAAGTTAATCGAAAACGAACGGTGGGTGAGTCACACTCACCAAGTTTTAACCGAACTCGAAGCTACGCTTTCCACGTTAAAAGATGCTGAAACCGGACAGCGCGGTTATTTGCTGACGGGAGAACAACGGTATTTAGAACCGTATTACAGCGCGATCGCCCGCATCAATCAGCAAGTAGTCGGATTGCGGCAGCTAACGGCTGACAATAAGCGGCAGCAACAGCGCCTTCGCGATTTGGAAATTGCGATCGACTCTAAATTAGCCGAACTTGAAAAAACCATCAATCTGCGACGCCAACAAAACTTAGAAGCAGCCCTGCGGCGAGTAAAATCCGGTAGGGGAAAGCAAATCATGGGCGACATTCGGCAGCAGATAGCCACCATGACTGCGGAAGAAACTCAGCTATTGCAGCAGCGCGCCCGAGAATCTCAAACGAGCGCTACTTTGACAATCGTGACTTTTACCGTTGCTGCTTTAGTAAATTTCCTGTTGATGGTGGTGGTTTACTATTTGGTGAAGCGCGATCAAACTTTGCGCGACAATGCCGAAATCAAGCAAAATCAACTGTTAGAACAGCTAGAACACGATCGCCACTCTCTACAATTAAGCGAAGAACGTTTCCGCCGCGCCATTATCGAGGCACCGCTGCCAATTATGCTGCACGCTGAAAACGGAGAAGTTTTGCAAATTAACTGCGCTTGGACAGAACTATCAGGGTACGAATACTCAGAAATTCCCACCATTGAAGATTGGACAGAAAAAGCTTACCACAGCCGCAAATCCCTAGTGCAAGCAGATATTGATCGGCTGCACAAATTAAACGCCCGCATCTCTGAAGGCGAATATATGATTGCCACAGCCAGTGGCGAAAGTCGAATTTGGGACTTTTATTCCGCACCTTTAGGCCAGCTTTGCGACGGCAGAAGTTTAGTAATTAGTACCGCCATTGACGTAACTGCGCGCAAACAAGCAGAAGCGGAAATTCGGATGCTCAACGCTACCTTAGAACGGCGAGTAGAACTCCGCACCAATCAACTTCAAGCAGCTAACGAAGAATTAGAAGCTTTCGCCTATACCGTAGCCCACGATTTGCGTGCCCCCCTGCGGGGAATGCAAGGATTGGCTGAAGCTTTATTAGAAGATTACCGTGACCTCCTCGACGAACTCGGTCAAGAATACGCCCAGCAAATTGTTAATTCTGGCCAACAACTAGAAGAATTAATCCAAGATTTGCTAGCTTACAGCCGCCTGAGCCGCACTGATTTATCGCTGCAAGTTTTAGACTTAGAATCAGTTGTGGCCGAGGCAATTGCTATGGTAAAAGCTGATGCTAAATCCAGGCACGCTCAAATCAGTGTTCGATCGCCCTTTCCTGCGGTAATTGCCCACCGCGTTACTTTAGTTCAAGTAATCGCCAATCTGCTCACCAATGCTATAAAATTTGTGGAAGGCACACCACCCCAAGTGCAGATATGGGCCGAGGAACTTAAGCTGCCTCAAGAGGGAGAGACAGACAGGGATATAGCGCGAGAATTGGAAAGGCAAACTGTGGGACAGTGGGAACATTCCCAGTTACTTATGGCCACCCCTCTAGTCCCAGTCGGCCTCATCCGTCTTTGGGTAGAAGACAACGGCATCGGTATTGCTCCGGAACATCAAAAACGCATTTTTCGGGTTTTTGAACGCTTGCACGGTATCGAATCTTACCCCGGAACTGGTATAGGATTAGCTATTGTAAAAAAAGGAGTTGATCGCATGGGCGGTCAAGTTGGAGTGGAATCTCAATTAGGAAAAGGCAGTCGATTTTGGATACAACTGAGGAAGCATGACCCAAACGCAGACGATTTTGCTGGTGGAAGATAACCCCGTTGATATTCTATTGATGCAGCGGGCATTTCGCAATGAGACTTTTGCTAATACTTCGCTGCAAATTGTCCGAGATGGAGATGCAGCGGTTTTTTATTTAAATGGGGACGGAGAATACAGCGATCGCGATCGCTATCCTTTGCCTGCGATAATTTTACTGGATTTGAAATTGCCCAGGCGATCCGGTCACGAAGTTCTAGTTTGGCTGAGGCAGCAGCCGGAACTAAAACGCTTGCCCGTGGTTATGCTTACTTCTTCTAGGCAAACACCTGATGTCAAGCGAGCTTACGATTTAGGGGTAAATTCTTATTTGGTTAAACCAGTCGGGTTTGCTTCTTTATTAGAAATGATGCAGAGTTTTAACGAGTATTGGCTCAACTATACCGAACTGCCGGAACCTAGAGAATTTTCTGGTTTGTAGTGGCGGTTTCCCGGTTTTTCTTCCTGGTTTCCTCGTTACCAGACTCTTCCTGGGAACGAGGAAATTAAGTTTCTAGTCAGGAAGCCAGCTTTCTATCATCTTAAAGGGGCAACCTCCAACATTTTTATTATTAGTGATTGAGCGGCACTCTAGCTAACAGCCCAATTATAAATTATTAAAGTGGTACACATTCTGGTAATTGACGACAACCCAACGGATCGGCTGCTCGTCAAACGCGAGTTAGAGCGACAATTCTCGCAAGTGCAAATAACAGAAATTTCCGACGATACATTATTGGGGGAAGCACTGAATCGAGGCGGATTCCATCTGGTAATTACCGATTACCAACTACGCTGGACGAACGGTATAGATGTGCTTAAAACTATCAAAGCCCGTTATCCAGAATGCCCGATTGTAATGTTTACGAATACTGGCAACGAAGAAATTGCTGTAGAGGCGATGAAATCCGGATTGGACGACTACATTATCAAGTCGCCGAAGCACTATGTCCGCCTGTGCGTTGCGGTTCGCGGCGTACTCGATAGAGTTGCCGCCTGGGAACGAGTCGCCCGACTAGAAAATCAACTTAATTCTCTGCTAGAACGCTTAAATGTCGGAGTTTTTCGAGCGACTTCCGAGGGGAAGCTTTTGGAAAGCAATCAAGCTTTTTTGCGCTTGTTTGATGCCAGCAATTTAGCAGATGTCCAAGGGATTTATTTGCAGCAATTATTTTTGCAACCGGTAGATTCCGGGGAGTCTCGGTGTCAAAATCTGGAAATTACATTTCCTTTGGCAGACGGTCGAGTAAAATGGATTCGGTTTAATCAATATGTGTACAGCGCAGAAGGTGAAAGTACGATCGACGGATTGGTGGAAGATATTACGGAACTCAAGCAAGCTGAACTTGCTTTGCGCGAATTTAATGAAACTTTGGAAGAGCGGGTGAGAGAGCGTACTGCTGAATTAGAAGAAGTTAATGCACAGCTCGAATCGTTTACCTATTCAGTTTCTCACGACTTGCGCGCTCCTCTGCGGGGAATTTCGTTTTTTGCTGAAATGTTGCTTAAAGAGAAAGCCAGCGAGTTGGAGGCTACCGCACAGGATTACTTGTATCGGATTAATGACGCTGCAAGTCTGATGAATACTTTAATCGAAAATTTGCTAGAGTACAGCCGCCTCAGCAAAGCTAACTTGCCGCTAAAAGCAGTGTCTCTTAATTTAATTGTGGCTAGCTCGATCGCGCAACTAGAGGCGGAAATTGCTCAAAGACAAGCTCGGATAACGGTTGTTGAACCGCTACCTACTGTGTTAGCCCATCCTGCTACGCTGCTGCAAGTCTTGGCTAACTTGCTCTCCAATGCTATTAAGTTCGTGCAGCCTGGGATAGAGCCGCAGGTGCGAGTTTATGCAGAAGCTGAGGAGGAATATATCTGTCTTTGGGTAGAAGACAACGGGATTGGTATTGCAGAGAAATTTCAAGAGAGAATTTTTGGGTTGTTCGATCGCCTGCACGGTCAAGAAGTGTATCCAGGGACGGGAATTGGGCTGGCGATCGCTCGCAAAGGAGTCGATCGGATGGGGGGTGCGATCGGGCTGAAATCGACTTTGGGAATAGGTACCCGCTTCTGGGTAAAATTACGCAAGTGCGAGAGTTGAGGAAGCAAGTTCGGCAACGCGCAGTGAATCGGGATTTAAAAAAGATGAGGTTCTACGCAAGAGAGTTTTAACAGCAATATTCTGCTGTAGCTGACAGAATCAATCAACGCGCTTCTTCACACCAGCACACAGAATAAACAAGTAGTATAGTGAGAGTTAACGGAGATATTGCACCGTTCCCGGCTGAGCAGGCTTTCCGATCAGTTCTACAACCACTTAATTAATTTGCTTGTGGGCGATGCTCCTAAAATGCTGGTTGAGTATATTACAGGCTGTAAAATATAATATAAATACAAGTAACTACCATAAACTTATTGGCAAGTCTAATTAACCAGCCAAGTGCATATTTAAATTGTCGAGATTGCTTAATAACATATTGTTAAAATTAATAATGTATGCGCCAATACAAAAACTAAAAGCCCAATGGTGTCTATTCTGTTAATCGACGACAACCCAAATGATCGCCTGATGATCGATCGAGAACTGAGGAAAAGTTTTTCCGATTTAGAAATTAAATCGGTTATTGATATCCAAACTCTCGAACAAGTCCTGGCAGTCGGGGGTTTTGATATAGTAATTACCGACTACCAACTGCACTGGAGCGACGGATTAACTATTCTCCACAAAGTTCACAGCCGCTACCCAAATTGTCCGGTAATTATGTGTACTGACAGCGGCAGCGAACAAGTGGCAGTCGAAGCTATGAAAGCCGGCTTAAGCGATTACGTGTTCAAAGGGCGGTACTTAAAGCGGCTGGCGGGGGCCGTGGGCGAAAGCTTGAAAAAACAGCAGTTGCGCGAGAACTACGCGAAAACGTCGGCGCAGTTGGCAATTTCGGAGGAAAGGCTGAGATTGGCGATCGAAGCCTCGAAAATGGGAACTTGGGATTGGAATGTATTAACTGGCGAGGTCGTTTGGTCGGAGGGACACGAACTGTTATTCGGGTTGGAAAAAGGCAGTTTTCCGGGAACTTACGAAGCGTTTTTTGCCTGCATTCACCCGGATGACCAGGCCTCGATCGCCGACGCTGTTGCCTTTGCTTTAGAAAACAAAACAGAATACAAGTACGAATTTAGAGTTTTTTGGCCAGACGGCAGCTTGCACTGGATCGCGGGTAGGGGCAAGTTTTTTGATGATGATACAGGTAAATCGGTGCGCTCGATCGGCGTGGTTTGGGATATTACGGAGCGCAAATTATCGGAAGCGAGGGTGCAAGAAAGCGAGGAAAACTTGCGCTTTGCCCTAGAAGCAGCTAGCATGATCGCTTTTACCTGGGATTTGGCATCGGGGGAAGTCCGCCGTTCGTCCAATGCCGAAACACAGATGGGTTTGGGACCAGACAGCACCTTTGGTACTTTTGAGCAAAAAAAGAATGCGGTGCATCCAGAAGACCGTGAAAGGTTTTTGGCAGATGTGGATGCCGCATTCAGGGGCACGGGAGTTTACGAGTCGGAATACCGCAAAGTGCGACCCGACGGCTCAGTGATTTGGCTTCACGACAAAGGGCGAGTGGTTTTTGACGCATCCGGTACACCCCTTCGGCTGTCCGGCGTGGCGATCGACATTACGGAGCGCAAACAGTTAGAATACGACCGCGCGCGCGCGTTGGCCCGGGAGCGATCTTATTTGCGCCGCCTGCAAAAGTTAACCTCGGCGTCAGTGGCTATCAACTCAACGCTGTCGGTGGCAGAAATACTTCAGTTAGCTGCCGATAGCGCCCGCCAAATTCTGGAAGTCCACCAGGTAGCCGTCAACCTCAACCCTGCCGCCAACTGGGATGCGGGAATTAGCAAGTTTTCGATGTCAGAAAAATACGCCGCGTGGCAAGATTACTGCGAAGAGCCAGACGGTACGGGCATTTACCAACAAGTTTGGCAGCACCAACAGGCGATGCGAATGACTCAAAGCGAGTTAGAGGCTCACCCGGCTTGGCGGGGGTTCGGCAAGGCTGCGGGGAAGCACCCGCCGATGCGGGGCTGGCTGGCTGTACCGCTGACGACTCGGGACGGCAGAAATCTGGGATTGATTCAGTTGTCGGACAAGTATGAGGGGGAGTTTGCCGAAGATGATGAAACTATTTTAATGCAGTTGGCTCAGGCGGTGTCGGGGGCGATCGACAATGCCCGACTTTACGAGGAATCTCAGCAGGCAAATCGCATGAAAGATGAGTTTTTGGCAACTCTTTCTCATGAGTTGCGATCGCCCTTAAACGCGATTTTGGGCTGGGCGCAACTTCTGCAGCAACGCAGTTTGAGTCCGGCTGCTACTGGGCGGGCTTTAGAAACGATCGAGCGAAATGCTAAATTGCAAACTCAATTGATTGATGATTTGCTGGATATTTCGAGAATTATTCGCGGCAAGTTGACGTTGAATCCTTGTGCGGTAAATTTGATTTCGATGGTGGAAGCAGCGGTGAATACTGTGCGGTTGGCTGCCGATGCTAAGTCGATCGATTTGCGGTTTGCAATTGGAGATTTGGGCTTGGAGACTGCTGAATTTTCCGAAATTGGGAAGGTTCCTGGGAATCCTGAATCTCAATTAAATCAGAAATTTTGGGTATCAGGAGACCCCGGCCGCTTGCAGCAAGTGATTTGGAATTTGCTGACGAATGCGATTAAGTTTACGCCGCGCGGGGGGCGAGTTGAAATCCGGCTTTCGAGAGTTGATTCGGATGTTGAGTTGGCTGTTACCGACACGGGAATTGGGGTTGCACCGAATTTTTTGCCTTACGTGTTTGAGTCTTTCCGCCAAGCGGATGCTACGATTACTCGCAATTATAGCGGTTTGGGGCTGGGTCTGGCGATCGTCCGGCAGTTGGTAGAACTCCACGGTGGCACGGTTTGGGCCCAGAGTCCGGGACTGGATATGGGATCGACTTTTAGTTTCCGTCTCCCTGCGATGCAGGTAAATTCGATCGCCGACGAGGAAGCGCAGGTTTTTGCTGGCGCTGGTAATTTACTGGGAGTTAAGGTTTTGCTGGTTGATGACGAGGTTGATTCGCGGGAATTTATGAAGTTTGTCTTGGCAGATGCCGGGGCTGCTGTCATGGCTGCATCATCTGCTGCTGAGGCGTTTGAGGTGGCTTCGCAGTTTAGCCCGGATATTGTGGTCAGCGATATCGGAATGCCGGAGGAAGATGGCTATTCGCTGCTACGAAGGCTGCGTTCTTTGAACACGCAGACAGGGAATTTTTGGGCGATCGCTCTGACGGCTTATGCTAGGGATGAAGACCGCGATCGTGCTTTTGCTGCGGGTTTCGATCGACATCTCTCTAAACCTGTGCAACCGGATGTCTTAGTAGAGACTATAGTCCAGTTGAGGCCGCAAGGGCTAACAACCTAAAAAATTATCTTAATAATTGGGAATTGGTAATTGGAAATTGGTCAATAGGAATTGGGAATTGTGTTTTTAGTGACGACTTTAATCCTCGTAAAACTCGCTCGTACTTGCCTTCCTCACTACAAATCTATAATGCTGATTATATTGGACACGACCTGATTAACCCGACTGGATATCGACGGAAATCGCTCAACTGAGAAATATAAAAATTTGTATTTTTCAAACTTTTAAAATTCTGCTTGTGGGGATTTGTTTCGAGTTCGCCTAAAATATGCAATTTCTATGCCGATTAGGTGATTGGTTTGTGTTAATATGCTAAAATATCCAACAACCACGCGGTAATAATTAGGTGGACAAACTTCAGACAGATATAGAAGCAATTTACTCTCAAATTGAGGAATTGCGCCTGGAACGCCAGCAGCTTAGTATTGCCGATGTTGTCCCATCCGGTGATTCCCCCCAAGCGATCGCCGATGCTTATCGGCGTCACGCGAGGGAAACAGCACAAGTGTCGGCCGAAGTCAAGGGTATAGATGACGCGATCGCTGCTCTGTCTGCTCAACTGAGTCAGAAACAGCAGCAGTCGGTAAAGTTGCAAAGAATCACTCCGATGGAGGAGCAAGTTGAAGAAGGAAGATTGCTCGCTCAGGGACACGCGGAACGGATTAATGAACTGGCGGCGGAACTGGCGGCGGAAGTGAAGGGACTCAAAGCTATCGCCGACCAAATTAGTCCCAGCTACTGGCAGGTTTATTACAAGCCTTTTATTACTGGTTTTAAGAGTATTTCTGTTCCCTACGTGCGATCGGACGGGGATGTTTGGACTATTGTCAATCGAGTAGTTTAGAGAGGCTGCGGGAGCAGAAATAATCAGCGCTCAAGACAATTTTTTCCTGTCCCTATTCCTCAACCTCAACCTCGCAGCAATTGCTTAATAGTGCCGACCAATTCCTGTGGGTGAAATGGCTTGGCGATGTAAGCGTCGGCTCCTTGTTTCATTCCCCAATAGCGATCGAACTCTTCGCTTTTGCTCGAACACATTACCACCGGCAAATTTTGGGTTTTAGGGTCGCTTTTGAGCCGGCGACAGACTTCGTAGCCGTTCATCCGGGGCATCACGATATCCAGAACGACTAAATCTGGGCGGTTAGCCTTGATCTGTTCTAGAGCTTCTACGCCATCACTCGCTACCGTGACGTTGAGTCCTCTACCTTTGAGCAAGTCGGCGATCATCTCCCGCAGAGTGACGCTATCATCAACAACCATAACTGTACTCATAGAATAATCCCTACCAAGTTTCTGGGTTGAAACGTTCTCATTAACGTTTACACTAACGTTCACCTTCAAAGGTGTCTTTTCCTGATTGAGATTGCGCTCTGCTAAATGTAGTTTACCCACTTTTGCTGATTTCTCAATCATTTTCTGAGTAATTACCGCAAAATTTAAAGATCCGCGCAATCTCGGTTGACACACGAGGCTATGTCCGTTAGTCTATCATTTTCTTTCTCAAATGGTACTATTATCAAAAAATGAGGGTATAGCTTGGTTGTGCGTTTCCGGTTGAGGACGGCGGCGCTCGGCCGCCTGCATCAACATTTGTCTACTTAGGATGTTTCGTACCTAAAGCCGAGAGTTTTTGGTCGTAGAGCGTGTCTAAAACAACCGGGCGCTGGCGGTAGCTGTGACCGGTGTTTTTGCAGCCATTAGCAACGATTCCCAAGACGGAAGCTCCAGAAATCTTTAATTCTTCTAAAACTTTGCGAACTTGCGATCGGTCTGTTTGCCCAATTTGGACGACCATAATCGTAGCGTCTGTGTGAGCTGCGATCAAGTGGGTGTCTGCCAAGCCTGCTAGTGGCGGGGTGTCATAAATTACTAAGTCAAAAAATGCTTGAAATTGCTCCATCAGATAGTGCATTTTTTTGGAAGAAAGAAGCTTGATCGGATCTGGGGGAATTTGGCCTGCGGTGAGTACGAACAAATTTTCTTGGTTCGGGGCTCGTTGAATCGCGTCGTTGAGACTGAGATCTGTGGAAATGGCATCGCCCAAGCCACGCACGTTTGGCAGTCCTAACTTCGCGTGCAGTTGCGGGCAGCGCAAATCTGCATCTACTAACAATACTCTCTGTCCGACGGCTGCTGCTGTGGCTGCCAGGTGCAAAGCTACTGTAGATTTGCCGTCTCCGGCTACGGCTGAGCCGACTAAGAGCGATCGAATTGCCGTGCCTGCACTGAGCAAGTGAATGTTCGTGTAGAGCGATCGAAATGCTTCTAAAAATTGATAGTCCAAGTCGCTTAAAATACTTGGTCCCCCGCTCATCGAACCAGTATCTCTAGGTTCGCCCAGTTCGACTACTTCCACTTTCGAGTTCGATCGAGCCGATGTTAGTTTTCTCTGTCTGGCTGGCGGTCTGCGCTTGACTTTTTTGGTAAACGGAATCACCCCGAGTATTGGCAATCTTGTGGCCATTCTCAGTGATTCTGGAGTGTGGAACACAGTATTTAGTACCTCTACAAGCAAGCCGACTGCTATGCCCAGCAGACTGCTTAAAATTACTGCCAGCGCTAACTGTTTTTTGGTTTGTTTGACCGTAGCTGTTATAGGCCTGCCAAATTTGTCTAGCGGAATTTCCGGAGGATTTATCAGCACCCAGGGTATTTGCTGCTGAGCCGCATCAATCCGCAAGGCTTCTCGTTTTGCCAAGAAGTCCGACAAACTCTTAGTAACTACTTGCAGTTCCCGCTGTAAATTGTCGTATTGTCGGGTTGTAACTGAAAAGTTTCTGATTTTTTGGTTGAGACCATTTTGCAAAGCAGTCATTTCGCGATCACGCGCTTCAACTTCTTTAATTTGGGTTTCTAAATTTCTCATCACCACTTCTCTTGCTTGTTGAGTGGCGGTTAAAACCAGTTCTTCCCGACTTTTTCGCAACGCTAAAACTGGCAAACTGTCTTCTCTGTACTGAGCTAATTTTAATGACAATTCCGAGTCTATTCTCTGAATTTGACCTAAGAGTGCGCCGTAAGCTTGTCCTTGGGTCATCAGCAGCCCTTGAGGATTATTTTCGTTGAGTAGTTTTTCATAGCTTTGGTAGAGGTTTCGCATCCCTTTTAGCTGAACTCTAATTTCTACTTGCTTACCCCGAATGCTTTGAACTTGTTCAGACAGAGATTTTCCCTCTATCTGAGGTTCAAACAAGTTGCTTTGCTGCCGCAGTCTTTGGACTTGCAGTTGCAGAACTTCCACTCTTTCTCGGAGCTTGGGCATCTCCGTATCTATAAATTTAATACCTTGATTAATGCCCATCAGCCGTTGCTGCAAGCTGTAATCTAGATAAGCTTTAGAAATTTTATTCAGTACGCTGTAAATTTTTTTTCGGTTTGAATCTTTGTAACGAACTTGTAAAATTTTTGTGCCTTGCTGTTTGCCATCTTTCGTGTAGCTGATGCGCTGGATCGACATTTTTGAGATCAGTTCGCTATAGTTCATTTTGGGATACGAAGCCCGCAATTCCTCAATCACTGGCTGCATCATTTTGGGACTTCGCAAAATCCTAATTTGGGTTTCGTAGTCTAGTAGGCTAATTCCTTCTATATTAATTCTTGCTAAGTCGGCAGCTTGGGTGTTGTTTAATTGTTTGGATTGCAAACCTTCAGCCGTGGCTGGTTCTACTAACAGGGAAAAAGAGCCTTCATACTCGACCGTTATGCTTTTAGAAGTGGCGACGATCGCTGTTCCTGCCAGGGCGCTCAAAGCTATCGTGGCTGCTGCCATGACCAGGAAGCGACGGCGCACGACGCCTAACAGCCAGGACAAGTCTAGCTTTTCTTCTTCTCTCTCCTCTACGAAGTGATCTCTGTAGTTCTGAGCAGATAACTCCGGCAGTTTGCCATTCGATTTGGGTGTGAAGGGTTGGTAATCTTGTCTGCTATCCATATTCAGCCAGGGTATTTTTGAGGTTGATGTTTTTGAGGTTGATATTTTTGAAGCGGCCAGGTCGCGGCTGGGTAATCTTATTGTTTCGTTTATTCTAGCCTTTGCCAGGAATTATCCACCTCACCCGCCGCCTTCTTACCTGAATAAAAATCGGAGAACGTTTATAAAATTTAACACTCCCGTAGCTGGCCCGACAGGTCCTATTACAGCGTTCATGCGATCGACAAAATTGACGAGCCCCCTGCGAGATACGATAATCATGTCGTTGTTGCGAAGTTGAGGATTGGTTTCTTCGTTAATTCCTTGAGTTAAATTGACTTCGATCGTCCGTTTAGTAGCTGTACCGTCGTTATTGAGGCGGACTAGCTCAACTTTATCCCTTCTAGCTCTGGTATTCTCGTAGCCAAAAAATCCTCTGGAAATTAAAGCTTGATTCAGTGTGGCATTAGCTGGGAGCCTCAAGGGATCGAGGGATGTTCGGAGTTCTCCTACTACAAAAACGTTAATGCCAGTGGGAGCAAAGTTAGTGTTCGCGAGCACACCAGCTTCTGCGGGGTTGACGATCGTTGCTTTGGGCACGATGATCGTGTCTCCCTCCTGGAGGATGGTATCTTGAGCGCCGTCGCCGGACTCTAGGAACTGCCACAGGTTGACTGGGATAATTTGTTCGCCTCTTCTGGTGACGCGCCGCACTTGGATTTGCCGGATGTCGGCATCGGAGGTGATGCCGCCGGCTAGCTGAATGGCCCGGATGACGGTGGGGAAACCTTCGCGGCTGAGGTCGTTTGTGGTGTTGCCACCGATGACGACGTAAGCCCCTGGGCGGGTGACTTGACCAACTATGGAGATCGATCGAGGTTTTTCTGGGGGTGGCGAAAAGTTTGCTGTCGCAAATTGACGAGCTTCTGCTTGGTTGAAGTTGGCGACTGTGGGAATCACGATTGTGTCTCTGTCTTGCAAAATGATGTCTTGAGAGATGTCTCCTTCTTGCAAGAATTTCCACAGGTTGACGTTGAGCACTTGATCGGGGCCGTCTCGTTGGGGACGGCGGACGCGGATGTTGCGGATGTCGGCGACACCCGTGACGCCTTCTGCGAGTCTGATCGCTTGGGTGACGGTGGGGTACTGGACACTCGGCGAGGCTCCCGGCCCGGGAGTTAGGGTAATAGTGAAGTTTCCGGGCCTGGTTACTTCTCCGATGACGCCGACGTTGAGGGGGCGGGCAGCGACGAGGCTGACTGTGACTATGGGGTCTTTGAGGACGCGGCGGTAGGCGTTGCGGATGATGTTGGTGGCTTCTACTAAGGTGCGGCCGCGGATGGAGACCAAGCCGATCAGGGGCAGGTTGACTGAACCGTCGGAAAGGACTTCGTAGCCGCGGCTGAGTTCGGGTACTTCGAGTATTTCTACTTGGATGCGATCGCCGCCGCCGAGTTTATAGCTTTCCGGCGCTCTCCTAACGGGCGGAACCGTCTGGGCTTGCTCTGCGCCTAGGGGGATGGGAAGTTGTGCCGGGGTGCTTCTGGCGTCAGCGATAACAGTGGAAGCAAACAAGACAACACCCACAACCGACGGGGCTATCTGTCTTGGAAAATGGGTGTTAACCATACACCACCTAATTTTATTGACTATGATTTATATAAGTGTAGCCTTTTGAGTGCGGGGCAAAAAGCTCATTATTTTAAGCTATCGCCGAAAAAAGGATGCTCTATTTTTGCTTTATCCCTAATTTCTGTGTTAGCGTGGTTGCGGGTTGACGGCTATATTTTATATCTATATAATTTGATATTGTTGGTGACAAAGGAAAGCAATTATGACTCAACCAGTGTCTATACCAAATATGGTGAAAGAGCTGATTTTAGGTACTTCTTCCTTGACATGGATGCTAATTGCTATAGTCGCGATAGTAACTCTACTATTATTTCAATTTGCTAGTTATAAAAAAGTAGGTCTGGCTTTAGAAAAAAGCTTTGCTGGTCTTTACATTTTTATCTCTCCATTTCTGACACAACCTCCTTTTAATTACTTGCATTTTGTTAACTTGAAAGATCCCGAAGGTGGTATCTTAAAACTCATACCTTATTTTTTTTACCCTTGGGTAGTATTAATTTTAACTTCAAGGGTTAAAGTTTTTAGTAGCAATTTTATAGAGATTTTTGCCAAAATATTGAGGATGAATCCTTTTTTTTTACTTTATACATTACTTCCATTACTATCTACATTATGGTCTCTAGTTCCTGAAGAAACGCTAAGAGCAGGGCTAGCTTTTTCAGGATTTACTGCTTTCGGGTTTTACATTGCAGCCCAATATAAATGGGAGGATTTATCTCGTTTTTGGCGCTGGGGATACACGGCAATCGGTTGGGCAAGTTTTGTAATGAAACCCCCTGGAGCAGGAGATTTTGTCGGCTTAACCCAATCTAAAAATTCTTTGGGGGGAGTCTTAGCTCTCTGTACGGCATTTTGGTATTTGCACTATTCTCAAGGAGCTAAAACTCAGAAAGAGCGCTGGATTGCTTTGGGAATGATGTTCTTTTCATTTTACCTAGTAAGGGCTAATAAATCGGGATCTGCTCTAGTGATTACTATCATATTAATAATTGCAGTGTCCTCACTAAATTTTTTAAAAAAATTAACTTTTCAGTGGGCATTTACTGCGATTATATGTTTCCTGGTCGTCAGCATAATTCTGACTGTTTTTGTAGTAGACAACCTAGAGGATATTATTGTAGGTGGGTTAGGCAAGGACTTGACTCTAACTGGGCGGACAGAATTCTGGCCGCAGTTAATGGCTGCGGTCAATCAGCGTCCCTGGTTTGGCTACGGATACGATGGATTTTTTCAACAAGATAAGTTAGGAGCGGGTACTCCTGCTTATTTTATTTATACTCCTAGTGGATTTCAACCTGAAAACCCTCACAATGGGGGGATTGGGATATTGTTAGCCTTCGGTTGGCCGGGATTAATTTTAATGATGACTTCCTTGCTGCTCAATTTAGCTTACGCAGTTCGGTATTTGAGTCGTAGCACGTTGGAAGGAGCAGGAATACCTATTTGTTTTCTAGTCTCTATTATTATGAGCAACATCACAGAAGGTTATATTATAGATATAGGAAATCCTTGGCTGAGTTACGTAATGTTGACGGTTCGACTTGCGATAGATAATGCTAACAATAGTTCTAACAGTAGCACCAGTAACCCTCAAAGGCGTTCTTTAGCTCGCACTGTCCATTGAAGTAACCTTTATTGGGCGGATCGTGGGTCAAGTTGGGGAGCATCTCCTATTTGTAAAAACACTTTTTCTGGCTCCTTCCTTCTTCCTCTTTCCTTCTGCCTCCTGCCTAAAAACTCGAATTTCTATGTCGGCTGCAAAAGTGAGATGTTCCCTCAAGTTGTGATATGTTGTTATAGGATCAACCAGTCTAATTTTGCGAGATTGCCGACCCTGCTAGAACCGCGTTTGTGTTTTGTAAAGATTTAAAATATTCTAATGCTAGATAAGTTAACTGCGGTCAGTCAAAGGCTCGGCCCTAATCTGCGCCAGGTACTCAGCAACATAGCTTGGCTGTTCACTGACCAAATCTTGCAGATGGGTCTAGGTCTGTTTGTGGGCCTTTGGGTGGCTCGCTATCTTGGTCCGACACAATTTGGATTGCTCAACTACGCGATCGCCTTTGTGTCGCTGTTTAGTTCGGTGGCAACGATGGGGTTGGGTACTCTGGTAGTGAGGAATATCGCTCGCGACCCAGAATGCAAAAATGAGACCCTGGGAACGGCCTTCGGACTGCAATTTACTGGTGGCTGCATCACTTTGTTGTTAACTGTCACCGTGATTGCGCTAGTCAAGCCCAACGACACTCTGACTCGGTGGCTGGTAGGTATCATCGCAGCAGGAACTATCTTTAATGCTTTTGAGGCTATCAATTTTTGGTTCCAGTCCCAAATCCAGTCAAAATATACAGTGTTTGCTAAAAATTCGGTATGTTTTTTAGTTGCTGCTGTCAGAATTGCGTTAGTAACAATTAAAGCCCCCCTGCTTGCCTTCGCCTGGGTTAGATTGACAGAGGTCGCATTGGTAGGAATCGCTTATGTATATTTTTATAAGCTTACGGGGAATAAAATTAAGGATTGGCACTTCAGTTGGGAAAAGTGTAAGGAACTGCTATCGGAGAGTTGGCCAATAATTTTGTCGGGATTTGCAGTTTATGTGTACTCAAAAACGGATCAGATAATGCTAGGTGCGATGAATAAAAATGCCGAACTGGGCTATTATGCTGCCGCTGTTAAAATTTCGGAAATCTGCGATTTTTTGCCGATGATCATATCCAGCTCTATTTTTCCCAAATTAGCGAACTTGAGAAAGACAAATTATGAAGAATATCTAAATAAATTTCAAATTTATTCTGATATAATGATATTTTTGTGGTTGGGAGTTGCCATACCGATATCATTACTTTCTCCCTGGATAGTGCATCTACTTTACGGTGACAAATATGCACAGTCAGCAGCGGTGCTTGGAATCTATGTTTGGGCGCAATTTGGCAGTAACTTTGGAGTAGCACGGAGCACATATTTAAACATAGAAGGTCAGTTGCGCTACGGTCTTTATTTGACTGTAGTCGGATCTACTTTAAATGTAGGGTTGAACTTTTTGCTGATTCCTAAGTATGGAGCTTTGGGAGCAACCACAGCTACTCTCATAACTTATTTTTACGTAATTATATTAGTCAATTTCTTGATTAAGGAATTGCGCCCATTCGCAACTTTCATCTGGCGCTCGCTTAACTTATACAAGGCAGCTTGTAGAATCAGAGGATTAGTAAAGTGATTCAAATTAAACCTAAAATCGAACAGCGCTCGAATTGCCCCTATTGCGACACTGAACTCAATGCAAAAAAAATTTTGTGGCAAGGGATACATATTGTTCTGGACTGTAAGTGCGCGGGATGTGGTAGCGAAATACTCGACGAGTTAAGAGTAGGTCATGGAGTCAGAAACTCTGTCCAAGTTGATACAAACAAAGGGGAAGTTTTTGCAAAATTTGCTAACATAAAAGAATGGCTAGGCAAACCATTACTCAATTCACTACAAAATCCTCACTCAGAAAAACTGGAGATTGTAAAAGAGATTTTTAAACCCAGCAAGCGGGTAATTATCTTAAACTGTATCGATCATCTTTATGGTCATTCCCTGCTGAAGTTGCTAAATGCACAAAGGCACTTAGAATGCAACTCGGACTTCGGGTTAGTTGTGATAGTTCCTAAGTTTCTAAGGTGGATGGTTCCTGATGAAGTTGCAGAAGTCTGGACAGTACCTATTTCTTTAAAAAATGGTCAAACTTACTATCCCAGCTTCGCCGAGTTTGTAGAGGAAGAAACTAAACGCTTTGATGAAATTTATGTCAGCGAAGCCCATTCTCATCCTAGCCAGTTTGACATCACGCGGTTTACTAGAGTTCCGAAACACAAATTTGAGGAGCCTGAAACAAGAATCACTTTTATTTGGCGGGAAGATCGTTTATTAGTTAACGGTTTGCTGTTCCGACTTCTGAAAAAGCTAAATCAACGAGAAAGGGCATTGCCATTGCAAAATTTAAAAATTCAGCAGTTATTTGAGAAAATTAGGTTGCAAGTACCTGAAGCAAAATTTGCAGTAGCTGGTTTGGGGACAAAAACTAAGTTTCCAGAATGGATTGAAGATTACAGAGTAGATAGTTTTAATGAAAAAGTTGAAAAGGAAATATGCCGTGTTTATTCACAAAGCCGCTTAGTAATTGGTCTTCACGGCTCTAATATGTTGCTACCTTCGGCTCATGCTGGTATGACAATTGATTTGATAGATGAGCGTTGGGGGAACTTTGCCCAAGATATTTTATACCAAGAACGTGACCCGAGAATGGCTAGTTTTCGCTATAGATTTTTGCCCTATCAGACTAGCAATGATACACTGGCATACATAGCGGCTGTGATGCTCCAGAAGTGGTTTAATTTTAAATCGCAGATGACTGCTGAGCTTGTTAATTCCGATGTTGAAGACTACTAGAAAAAGTAGAGTCGCATAAATGTTCAATTACCGAATCCAAACACCCGTCGCTTTTATCATCTTCAAACGTCCAGATACAACGGCTAAAGTATTTGAGGCAATTCGTCAGGCAAAACCTCCCAAATTGCTAGTAATTGCTGACGGCCCACGTCCAGATAGGCCTGGAGAAGATCAAGAATGTGCTGCTGCTAGAGCTATTATTGACCAAGTAGATTGGGACTGCGAAGTTTTGAAGAATTACGCAGACGTAAATCTCGGTTGTCGCCTGCGGGTTTCTAGCGGTATGAATTGGGTGTTTGATCAAGTGGAAGAGGCAATTATTCTTGAGGATGACTGTCTCCCTCATCCTACTTTTTTCCGCTTCGCTGAAGAATTGCTGGAGCGTTACCGAGACGATCAGCGGATTCTGTCAATCTCTGGTCAAAATGTTCAGTTTGGGCGAAAAAGAACTGATTATAGTTACTACTTTTCTCGCTATAATCACTGCTGGAGCTGGGCGAGTTGGAGGCGAGCTTGGCAGCATTATGATTTAGATATGAAGTTGTGGCCGGAAATTCGGGATGGTAATTTTTTGATGGATGTACTAGGAGACTCCCATGCTGTGAAAGTTTGGACAAATACTTTTCAGCTTTGTTATGAAAAAAAATTACAGAGTTGGGCTTTTCAGTGGACATTTGCTAGTTTTATTCAAAATGGTATGAATATTCTTGCAAATGTCAATTTAGCTTCTAATATCGGACATGGTGTAGGGGGAACTAATACGGAGGATGTCAACAGTCCTTATAGTAATATGCCTGTAGAAGCTATAACATTTCCCATGAAACACCCAGCCTTTGCCATTCGGGATGTGCAAGCAGATAATTTTACTGAAAACACTTTATATGATTACGATCCGCCCTTGCTAAGGAAGGTGCAAAAAAAAGTCAATAAACTTTTGAAAAAATCAGGCAAAGTCACCTAGAAATTTAGAGGAGAGGCAGGGGAAATGAAGGTTGTACTTCTCAATAGTTCTGATAGTGAAGGGGGGGCTGCCCGCGCCGCTTATCGACTGCACCAAGGTTTCCAGGGGATTGGTGTGTCTTCGCAAATGCTGGTAAAAAATAAGAGTAGTGCCGATCGCAATGTAATTTCGTCACAGAATAGTATTGCGAATAAGTTTGACAAGATTATTTCAACTTTATCTAACGCACCATTGCGGCTCTACCCTAAGAGAAACCCCGTTATATTTTCTACAGAAGTGCTGCCAGATGCTCTATCGAATCGAGTGGATATACTCGCTCCTGATATTATTAATTTACACTGGGTTTGTGGGGGCTATTTACAAGTAGAAAGTATTCCCAAGTTTAAGCAGCCCTTAGTTTGGACGCTGCATGATATGTGGCCTTTTACAGGTGGCTGTCACTATAGTGAAGATTGCAATCGCTACACTCAATCTTGTGGTAGTTGTCCGCAACTTCACAGTAATAAAGATTCGGATTTGTCGCGGTGGGTGTGGCAGCGGAAAGCTAAAGCTTGGGATAAGCTTAACCTAACTTTGGTTAGCCCTAGTGTTTGGTTAGCGAAATGCGCTCATTCTAGTTCTTTATTCAAAGATTTTCGAGTTGAAATAATTCCTAATGGCATCAATACTCAAAAGTACAAACCCATAAATCGTCACTGGGCGCGAGAAATCCTGAATTTACCTCAAGATAAACAAATTGTACTCTTTGGAGGTGCAAGTGGAACAGGCGATCGCTGGAAAGGATTTAACTTGCTCGTACCCGCTTTACAAAGCCTCAGTAAATCAGGCTGGAAAGATCGGATAGAGTTGCTGGTTTTTGGCTCTTCTCAACCCGAAAACCCCATTGAACTGGGTTTTAAAACTCACTATTTGGGGAAACTCGCAGATGATATTTCCCTAGCAACGGTTTATGCAGCAGCAGATATTTTTGTCGCCCCTTCCGTGATAGATAACTTGCCCAATACAGTCATGGAAGCCCTTGCTTGTGGCATCCCCAGTGCCGCATTTAATATTGGGGGACTGCCCGATCTGATCGAACACTGCTCCAATGGCTATTTAGCTAAACCTTATGAAACAGAAGACTTAGCGCGAGGAATTGCTTGGGTTTTAGAAGATCCCCATCGGCATCAAAAACTTTGTATTCGCGCCCGCCAGAAAGTGGAACAAGAATTTACTTTAGACATACAAGCAAATCGCTATTTGTCTGTTTTTAACGATCTTGTGTCCACTCCAAAGTAAAAATCAGATTTTACGTAGTAAATTTTACCGGGCTATCGCTAAAAGCCACCAAATTGCTAATAATGAACCGTACTAAAATCGCCGCCCTTTTAACTTGCTTCAACCGCAAAGAGAAAACATTAGCTTGCTTAGAGGCTCTTTTTAAGCAGGCACTTCCAGCCGATGTTGATATTTTAGCCTATTTAGTCGATGACGCCAGTACCGATGGCACCAGCGAGGCAGTTCGTCAAATCTATCCTCAAGTCAATATTTTTTCCGGCGATGGTAACTTATTTTGGAACGGGGGAATGCGTGGGGCTTTCACCGAAGCAATGAAAGATGATCCCGACTACTACCTATGGTTAAATGATGACACTCTTATTTATCGAGACACCGTAAGTGTCTTGCTAGAAACAAGTCAAAAATTATTAGAAAAAGGAGAAACCAAAGCCATCATTGGCGGTTCTACCTGCGACCCCGAAACGGGTCAAACAACATACGGAGGTGTTGTGCGAAATAACCCTTTGCACCCCTTCCGATATGGTATCCTCGAACCAACAAAAGAGCCTCAGATGTGCGATACTATGCACGGCAACTGCGTATTAATTCCCCGCAGCGTTGTGCAAAAGGTCGGCAACCTCGATCCAGCTTTTGTCCATTATATTGGCGATTGGGATTATGGTTTACGAGCCAGACAGAAAGGATGTACAGTTTGGATTGCTCCTGGCTATTTAGGAACTTGTTCTCTCAACCCCCAGGTGACTAAAACGGCTGCTGATAATTTAAGTGAAGGATTGGATAAAATGAGTAAACCCAAAGGTTTATCCTTCAAAGATACTACCCTGCAACCGGCTCAAGAGTGGAAAGTATTTACTCAGCGGCATGGTGGCTGGTTGTGGCCAATTTATTGGCTGCTACCTTATCGCAGGTTAGTTTGGCTTTCAGTGTTGAGTAAACTGGGATTGACTAAAAACAAAACTCAAGGTGAATAGGATGGTTGATAGAAATGAACTCCGCATTGCTTGGCTTGTCCCGGAAGTGGAACTGGGAGCTTACTGGCAGCCTGTTTTGAGGGAATTTACAAAAATTTTTAAGAATACTGTATTTTATACTGGTCGTGTTTGGTCTGGGTTCGATCCTACGCTGCCGGGAGCATCGGCAATTCAGTTGGTAGGGGAGACTACATTTGTCGAGACGGAAAAGATAGAAACAGGATACGATCGCGGATTCATTGTAGTATCGCCTAGTATTATCGGCTATTTACTAAAATTTAGACCTCACGTGGTCTTTCCCCAAGCTTTCTCTTTGTGGACTGTAATTGTTGCGTTTTTAAAACCGCTACTGAGGTGGAAAATTGCGATTATTTACGATGGTAGTTCCCCAAATACAGACTTTCGAGATTCCAGTTTTAGGACATTTGTGCGCCGCATTCTTGTGCGGTTTGCAGATGCTTTTGTTGCCAATAGCAATGCGGGTAAAAAATATCTAATAGAAGTTCTCAACGTACCGGAGGATAAAATTTTTACCCGAACCTATCTCGTACCTGATGCGGGAGCTTTGCTGAAACGATTAGATCAAACTCAGCCACCCAACTTGCAGTTAAAACGCCCGATTTTTCTGTATGTAGGGCGCATAACGGCGAGAAAGGGAATTAAAACGCTTTTAGAAGCTTGCGCTATTCTTAAAAGTCTAGGTTATGTTGATTATTCGCTGTTAATTATTGGCAAGGGAGATCAGCGGGAAGAACTGGAAGCATTTATTAAAGAGTGCGATTTTGAAGATCAAGTCATGTGGGCGGGATGGGTGGAATATGGAAATTTAGGTGCTTATTTTCAGCAAGCTGATATTTTTGTGTTTCCTACTTTTGAGGATGTCTGGGGTATGGTTGTACCCGAAGCGATGGTGTTGGGAAAACCAGTATTGTGTTCAAATGGTGCAGCTTCCTGTGAGTTAATTATTTCAGGCGATAACGGTTATATTTTCGACCCTAGCAGTGCTCAAGACTTAGCGGCTCAAATGCAAATTTTTCTAGATGATCCTGATTTGATTGAGTCGATGGGAGAGCGTTCACGACAGATAATTTCTCAAAAAACTCCCGAAACAGCAGCTAAAGCTTACGTCGAAGTTACATCTTTTTTGATGGAGAATAGGTGAAGCAAGTTCGGCAACGGATGAGTGTAAAGGATTTAACGGAGAGAGGGAAGAGGGAAGAGGGAAAATTTAGCAATTACCAATTAGCAATTACCAATTAGCCATGAAAGTTTTATTATCTGCGTTTGCTTGCGAACCGAATCTCGGCTCCGAAGAGGGGGTAGGATGGAATACTGTTATCCAATCTGCTAAACATCACGAAAGTTGGGTGTTTACTCGCACGTTTTGTCGATCGTACATTGAAGCAGAACTAGAGCGGAACCCAGTGCCAAACCTGCACTTTGTTTATTTTGATCCGTTTGGGTGGAGCGAAGATTGGAAGGGGAAACAAGGATTGCTGCAACTTCACTACTATCTGTGGCAAATCTGGGCTTATTTTATCGCTCGGAAGCTCGATCGCGAAATTGGTTTTGACATAGTACATCACGTAACTTATGTCAAACATTGGTCTCCAAGTTTCTTGGCGCTGTTGCCGCATCCTTTTATTTGGGGGCCGGTGGGGGGTGCAGAAGCAGCACCAAAGGCTTTTTGGCAAGATTTTAGCCGCCGGGGAAAAATTTACGAAACGCTGCGGGCATTGGCTCAAAGGCTAGGAGAACGCGATCCGTTTGTGGGTCTGACGGCGCGTCGCAGTGCCGTGGCGCTGGCGACTACGGAAGAAACCGCAGCCAGACTCCGATTTCTCAAAGCAAAAAACGTGAAGATTTTCTCACAAGTCGGTTTGTCGCAGCAGGAAATTCAAGAACTAGAGCAATTTCCTACCCCGCCTGAGCAACCAATTAGATTCATCAGTGTTGGTCGTCTCTTACATTGGAAAGGGGTGCACTTGGGACTCCGTGCATTTGCGGAGGCGAAGCTGGAACAATCGGAATACTGGATTGTCGGAGACGGCCCGGAAAGGGAGCGTTTGGAAGCTTTGGCCACAGAATTGGGACTGGCAAATAAAGTATTTTTTTGGGGAACTTTATCTCGCACTGAAACTCTTTCTAAAATGGGGGAGTCTCACGTTCTCCTCCATCCGAGTTTGCATGACTCTGGTGGTTTTGTTTGCACGGAAATGATGGGGGTTGGTCGTCCCACGATTTGTTTGGATTTGGGGGGACCGGCTACTCAAGTGACGGCTCAAACGGGGATTAAAGTGGCTGCTACTGACCCCGATCGCACTGTGCAAGGTCTAGCAGAAGCTATAGTGTGTTTAGCCCAAGATCGTGAATTGCGAGATCGCTTGGGTCGAGCGGGTCAAACGCGCGTCAGGGAAATCTATGATTGGGATGTTAAAGGTTTATTCTTTGCCCAATTGTGCGAAGATGTATTCGATGGAAAATCAGGATAACTTCTGATGGGTTCGATCGGGCAAAACAAAGAAAACTATATTTTTTCAGGCGGTGAAACGTGGGCGTTGCAATCATTACTGGCTCGGCGGGTTTAATTGGCTCTGAGGCGTGTCAGTTCTTTGCCAAACAAGGCTTAGATATAGTTGGGATCGACAATAATATGCGCCAGTTCTTTTTTGGTGCTGATGGTTCTACAAACTGGAACCGCCAACTGCTAGAAAAGTCTTTGGGTACCAAGTATTATCACTTAGATGTGGACATTCGCGACTATGAAGCGATTACCAATATCTTTCAGCGGTACGGCGAGTCGATCGAATTAGTAATTCACACAGCAGCCCAGCCCAGCCATGATTGGGCTTCCCGTGCTCCGAAAATAGACTTTACCGTCAATGCCAATGGCACTCTCAATCTTCTAGAAGTAACTCGCTTGTACTGTCCTAAAGCGGTTTTCATTTTCACTTCTACCAATAAAGTATACGGCGATACGCCTAACAATTTGCCTTTAATTGAATTAGAACACAGGTGGGAAATTGAACCAGGCCATACTTACGAAAGCGGTATTCGGGAAGATATGTCAATCGATCAGTGCCTGCACAGTTTGTTTGGTGCTTCTAAGGTAGCTGCTGACGTTTTAGTCCAAGAATACGGTCGATATTTTAATATGAACACCGCTTGTTTTCGCGGCGGCTGTTTGACGGGTCCAAATCACTCAGGAGCTCAATTGCATGGCTTCCTAGCCTACTTGATGAAGTGTGCTGTCACGGGAACTCCTTACACCGTGTTTGGCTACAAAGGCAAGCAAGTTCGCGATAACATTCATAGCGCAGATTTAATTTCGGCATTTTATGAATTTTATAAAGCTCCCCGAAGCGCCCAAGTTTATAATACAGGAGGAGGCCGGTACAGCAATTGTTCGATGTTAGAAGCGATTCAGATGTGTGAGGCAATTGCAGAACGCAAATTTAATTGGACTTACGCGGAAGGGAATCGCATTGGCGATCACATTTGGTGGATTAGCGACAATTCAAAATTTTCCAGTCACTATCCCAACTGGAAAATGAAATATAACGTTAAACAAATCCTACAGGAGATTTATGAATGTAACCGCGAGCGTTGGCTGAAAGAGGATTCCCATGATTGAGCGGGGCAAAAAGAATGTGCTGAGAATTTCGGTAAAAGATTGAAGAATACAAGGTTAAACAAATCTTAGGGGAGATTTATGAGTGTAACTGCGAGCGTTGACTTAAAGAGGTGCTCCATGATTGATAAAGGGAAAAAGAATGTACTGGGCATATTAGTTAATGCCGTTAATTATGAAGCGGCTGTTAGCAAAATTATTGCAGCCGCCAGCGCCGGAAAACCAATGTCAGTTTCTGCTCTAGCGGTTCACGGGGTAATGACTGGAGTGCTCGACAGCACTCATCGTTATCGGATTAATCACATTGACTTAGTATTGCCAGACGGACAGCCCGTCAGGTGGGCGTTAAATTGGCTCTACCATACGGAATTGCCCGATCGAGTTTGCGGGCCGAATGCGATGTTACAAATCTGCGAACGTGCGGCAGAAGAAGGATTACCTATCTATTTGTACGGATCTCAAGCTTCTGTACTGGAAGCTTTATCTCGCAATCTTTGCCAGCGTTTTCCCAAGTTAATTATTGCTGGAACTCAGCCTTCTAAATTTAGGCACGTTTCGCCCCAAGAGAAACAAGAAATTGCAGAGCAAATTCGCAACAGCGGTGCAGCAATTACTTTTGTCGGTTTGGGGTGTCCGCGACAAGAAGTCTGGGCTTACGAATACCGCGATGAGTTATCAATGCCGTTGATTGCTGTAGGTGCTGCTTACGATTTTCATGCGGGTAATTTGGCTAAATCTCCTGACTTTTTATCTAAAATAGGTTTGGAATGGCTGTTTCGGATGATTAAGGAACCTCGGCGCCTTTGGCAGCGGTATGTTTTTTTGAATCCGCTTTATATCTGGCTGTTTTTGCTACAAGCTTTGAAAATCAAACAGTTCGACCCCACAGACGCCACGCCGCCTGCAGAAGAAGTATTATATGGTTGAAATTTAAAAGTTTCTTGTGAATTATGGGTACTCACAAGAAAAAATTAAAAAAGCAAACATATCGTAACTAATCGTTCTGAGGTGCAACTGCGATCGCATATTCAATAAAATTTATATCAAATCCGGTGGCATCCGAATTATAGTGAGAGCTTAAGAGAACGCGATTTTGGTAGCGATCTCTTAAGCTCCCACTGACATGATCCCAATATATTATTCCGATGCAACCCGAAACTATATTACGCCAGAAAACACTTTTTACATTATCTATGTGGTAAGCTGCGGACTGCACACCTTACATACAAAGTTTGTGCGTCAGTCTCGATCGAGTCAGGTGGATTGCTGGGTCAATAGTCGCATTTGGTTTGACTGTACTCCTGGCATGGGCGATGATGGCAGAGGCTCGCAAAAGTATGGTGAGTGTGTAACCAAACTTGATAATCAAAGCCAAAGTTTATTGCCCTTACCTCGATATTGCTATGGCTTTTGTGCCACAATCCGGATCGAATCGTACTTGTTTTCATCAGCAGCAAAAATTGTTTTCAGCAGTAGCTTCCAAGCTTGGACTTTACTGTTTTCCTTGGGCTTTACTATCTGATGAGATCCCATTGAATCGAACACACTGAAAATTTTTCTTTCATCATTGATCCAAGTGTTTTCAAATTGGCGATAGTAGCCATTAAACTGAGTAGAAATTATCTCAAATCCTACTTTTTCACAAATAGCGCGAAAGCTCTGCGGTGTGAAGAAATACAAATGCCTTGGTACATCTAGATGCATCCATGCAATCCCTGAAGACTTCAGCCCAATACAAGAGTTATTTGGTACTTCCATCACCAATTTGCCGCCACCCACGAGCAACTGCATGGCATTGCGGAGTGCAAGTAAAGGATCTCTGGTATGTTCGAGTACGTGGTTCATCACAATTATGTCGTACTGTCTAGACTGGACTTCCGGGGGCAAAGATTCAGCAGTACCATAAAGTACATTAAGACCTCGCTGCTGGGCCAACACTAAAGCTTGTTGATCGGGTTCTACGCCCCAGACTTTGTGACCATCTGCTTGCAGTTCTTGCAGCAGGTGCCCGTTGGCGCAACCAATTTCTAAGATCGAGGAGGAAGCAGTCCCGAACTGTTGCTTCCACCATTTACTTGTGACATCTACTCCGCGATCGAAACGCCAAGCTAGATGGGTACGCAATTTATCGAAGAAGGAAATAGAAGAGGCAGATACGAAGCCTGTAAAGTCTATATGATGAGTATAATACTCATCGATGTCGTAGAAGCTGGCGATTTTGTTGAGTTCGGGTAGAGGATGAATGCATCCAAGTTGTGACTTTTCGCACCAGTACAATTGAAATGACTCATTGTTTGGAGGTCTGCGCCAATCACCGGGTATGAATAGCCACGGTTTCATACTCTGTCCCGATATCGGGCAGACGACGGTAGGGCTTAAGCACGTTTGACTTTGCATTTTAGTTTTCCTTACTTAGGAACTGGATGTACTAATAACCGCTTATGTTAGATCACTCCGGGACGTTATGTGCCAGTGATAATTGTGTTATCCTCTATACAGGAGATGAAGGCCTAAAACTTATGAAGTTTTGGGAATACCATTACTGAGGCGCGGTTTTCACGTAACATCGAATTTAAGTTAACGCATTTAGCTGGCTTTGTCACTTTTGATAAAAAACTACACCTTCAGCGAGCGGGCGGAAAGTAAGTTTTTCTCTAGTCAAGAATTCAGCAATAATTAAAGTATACATTAAGTTAGAAACATCATATACCTCTAAAGTATGATACTAATAAAAGCATTTGTGCATATACCTAATAAATAATGAAGCCGTTGATTTAACAAGATTTAAACTAAAAACCCTGTTAGTTTTGCCAGTTCCGGTGGAAAGGAAAATGAGTGGGTCACTCGATGGTTGAGAGTTGGTGTGGGATCTGGTAGTTGCCAAGAAAATGTAACCCGTTAAAGGAGACTTGAGAACCTATGGAAGAAGTGCGATCGTCCAGTAGAATTTGATGCTATTAAGTTTGAAAAAAACATCTACATCTAATGGCGATCGCTCACCCCAACCCTTGCCTTTACAAGACCTCCAATTGCCGTGGCTACCTTAATGAAACCTGTCTCAATCATAGGCAGAAGGATTCTTAAGGCAGTTGACTGTACGCCAAAACCATATCTGGAGCATCACTTACTTGACTTTCGGTGACTTGATTAGGCACCGTTGAATAGGCAATAGCCTGCATATGTTTTATGCGAGCTTGAAAAGTCTTCTCAAATGTGTGCTGTTGAGCAAACTTCAGCGACTTGAACGACATCGATTTAATTTCTTCCCGGTTGTAGCTGAGTGCTGCAATTTTCTTCGCCATCTGTTTAGGCTGATTCATTGGCACAACCCATCCTGTCTCCGACATTTCTGCAATTCCCTGGAATGCTTCGTTAGCATACCCAACAATAGGCACGCCAGCAGCCATAGTTTCTATGTAAGTACAAGAAGGATCGCCCTGCCGGTGACAGCAAACAAACAAATCAATATTGTTCTTAACAAAGGGGAAAAAATCTGTTTTAAAGTCAGGCACTCCGAGCATTTTCACGCAATCATTAAGTTGATTTGCAGCTATTTGCTGGTGCATCATCTCTTCTAAGTCACCAATACCACTGATGAACATTTCAAATTTCACCTTCAGTTGTTTGAGTTCTCTAGCGACCTCAAGTAAATGATCGGCCCCTTTCATCTTAATTAGGCGACCTGAGAATACTAGCCGAAGAGGCATATCTTGAGAGCGGTTTTCAGTGCGACGTTCAATGTCAGCTTCTGTTGCTAACATATCCTCTCTAATCCGCGTGTCCAAGAACAACTGTGGGTTGCGATTGAGCTGCTTGTATTCTTGGTATGTAGGGGTGCCGTTGCACTGCAATCCCTCTGCCATTGCGATCGCCTTGCGCTGCTTATATTCCTGACTGTAAGTCCAGATTATTCTCCGCAAGCGAATCAGGGGATTTCTCGTACTCACATTCACGATCTGTTTGCGAGTTTTCAGACTGTATTCGGAAACGTAAATACACGGTACTCCCGCTATTTTACACACTTTACTGATATGGTTCTGTCTGTATTCCGGGGCTGCCAATACCAGCGCACTCTGATGCTGATGTAGTAAAGCTGGGGTAATTTTATCAAAACAAATTATTTCCAGTTTGAATGGCAATAGATCAAGTTTGAATATTTTTGCATCCATCTGGTCGTTGTCTTCTTTCGTTTCTTCCATCATCACAGTAATATCACCCGACCAATACTTGGCTAACTCACCAACTGCTTCAATCAATTTGCGGGTGAGTAAAACTTCACCGTTTGGCAAAAACTTGGCTTTTAGTGGCTGTACGATTGTCAGATTGTTGTTAGTAAGCATAGGGAAGGTAGTTCCTGATTTGAAGTTTTTACGGATGCGGTAGTGAATCTTTGCTGTACTTTGCAAGGGCTGTTGATCGATCTATATAACAGACATCTACCGAATTTAAATTTCGCCGCCTGATACAAGCAACATTTCAGACTCTGTTTGGGAGATATCTAATACTTAAGATGGACGCAGCAACTCGATTAGACCTTTATTATTTAAGGTAAGGTCTGTTTGATATGTCGCCATCATCTGCGATCTACGTATAACTGTCAATAACCTTTTACGAGCTTTACTCAATCTTTATAATTGAGCGGTCAATTATAAAGAAAAGCGCAATTATAGGGTAAATTTGGTTAAAACAAGGGCTGTTACAAGTGTTTATACTTAAATGAAATTATCTAACTGCTTCTAGCTAGCAAGAATGAGCGCCAGTTGCGAGTACGGCGAGGCAAATGCTTTAAGTAAGTCGGCGCGAAAAAACGCCCCTAGGTAAATGAGGGCCAAGTCTCCAAATGCTCTCTACTGGCTGATTTAAGCCTGTTTACATAGTGTTACATTATGCGGTTTAGTCCCGCATACCTACTTACTGGCTGACTTAAACCTGTTTACATAGTGTTACATTATGCGGTTTAATCCCGCCTACCTACTTAAACCATAAACTTATAAGAAATTTATTAAAACTTTACATAAATAGATATGTTGTAAAATAATATTTCTTTACAATTAGCAATGGAAAGCAGAAGGAATAAAAAAAACAAATTTTACCCTTCTGTCTTCGCTAATGCGAAGCCTTGATGCTGAACTTTTCTTTAATAAACCGGATATAAAGGTGCTTAAAGGCCGACTTCACCACGCGGGGCATACCAAAGTCAATTGGCACCATGCTTTCCGGCAACTTCCAATCCAAAACCTTGAGAGTTTCCGGCTGCAAAAGCGGAAAATCAAGATCCTCTAAATTCGAGCAAAGTCCCAATCTCATCGCCGCAGCTACAGTGGGAACCGCCGCCGGATCAGCATTAATAATTTCAACTAAAGTTCTGTCCAAAGCAAACACATCATCAGAGGCAGCCAAAATTCCCAAAAACTTAGGTTCGCCGCCGCTTGGCCCGTTACCTTCGTGGCCGATAATGCCATCCAAAATCGTCAAATTTGGGTTAATGGCCCTGGCCGTTTCAACCAGCATTTCACCGAATCTGGCGCTATCTTTGCCAGCTTCCATGTGCCACCAAGCCTTCATTTTGCCGGGGACGCAGCCGAACAAATTTTTCACGCCCATTGTCACGGTTAATTGAACGTGAGATTTGAGTTTTGGCAAATTAATCACTACATCTGCTTCCATTGCTTCTTTGCAAATTCGCAGATGATTGAAATCTTCGCTGACAGTTTCGTAGCGTTTTCCTTGAAACTCAACTACGGGCAAATTCAGTTCTTCCAACAGCGGCAAATAACCGTTGGCTTTGGCTACACCCATGGCGCTACCAAAAGCTGGACTATCGCCTAAAAAGGGTTTTCCTCCCGCTTCAATCACCATTTTAGCGACGCAGTAAACCAATTCCGGGCGGGTGACGCATTCTTTTGTAGGGCGAGAACCTGTCAGGAGATTGGGTTTGAGTAAAACCCGATCGCCCGATTTGACAAAAGCCGAGATTCCGCCCAAGGGTGCCAGCAAACTTTCTAAAGAGGTTTGCAAGAGTTGGCGATCGTATGAATTGGCACGAATTAAACTAACAGCAGACATAATTATGAATTAATTTGTAATTGGTTATCGATGCGGGAACAATCTCAATGTAACGCACGCACGGATCACCCTAAGCAGGGTGATCCGCGCGCACCTTACCAAGAATAATCTCAATACAAATGAGTCCTAAGTATTCATCGGCAATCTACCAACTGCCGCCCGCTGCATGGTACTAACTCGCAGCGAGTTAGAGAATACTCCTTGACCTTGCAGTTCAGGGATAGCAGGTTTAACTTCCACTTTCACCAACCGGGCAGTGCAGATAAAAACCGTTTGATCTGCTAAATGGAAAGTCAACCAAGGTTGATTTAACAAATGCAGCACTTCCTCTTGGAATTCTTGTGCAGGCATCGGAATAGTAAAGGTTTCTGCGTGACCTTCCACATAATGAAATGTCACTTGAGTCGTGTTCTCTTTATCTTGAGTTAATTTTGCAAAAGAACCTGCGCGCATAAATCTTGCTCCCAAACTTTAGACTATAAAAAATCCAGAATTAAATCTCAAAAAATTGAATTCTGAATTGTTTAACTTTAACCTGTGACAGCACTTAGGCAGAACTCAGAAGGCAGAAGGCAGAATTAAATCGAGTTTAGCCTTCTAGTTTCTAGCTGATTCCTGCGATCGCCTATACGTTAGCAGAAGATGTTGGCATCGCACTCATTTTCTCTAAATCTAGAACTTTTGCCAAGTCTTCTGCACTCATTAAACCCCTTTCTAGCACAATTTGCCGCAAAGATTTGCCAGTTTCTAGAGATTCTTTGGCGACGGCGGCGGCGTTGAGATAGCCGATCTGAGTGTTGAGGGCGGTAACGAGTGCGAGACTGCCTTCTGCGTAAGCGAGACACCGATCGCCCTTAGCTTCGATTTTTGCGAGGCATTTGGTGCTCAGGGCGCTGATGGTATTGCCCAAAATTTCGATGCTGTGAATGAGATTGTAGGCGATCAGGGGCATCATCACGTTCAATTCTAATTGTCCTGCTTGGGCTGCCAGGGCGATCGCGCTATCGTAACCCATAACTTGAAAACAAACCATTGATGTCATTTCTGCCATCACAGGATTGTATTTTCCCGGCATAATTGACGAACCGGGTTGCACAGGAGGCAGTTGAATTTCTTTCAAACCCGTTTTCGGCCCGGAGTCCATCAAACGCAGGTCGTGGGAGATTTTAACGCAATCCTGAGCGAGATTTCGCAGTGCACCGGAGACATTTACAAACGGTGCCATACTCTGCATAGCTGCCATTAAATGCTTTGCTGGTTTCAGCGGGTGGTCGATTAAGTCGGAGAGAATTTCAGCAACTTTTTGACAGTATTCAGGATGAGTATTTAAGCCTGTTCCTGCCGCACTTCCCCCCAATCCCAGGGATGTCAAATCATCGGATGCCCTGTCAATTCTCAAGGTATGTTCTCTGAGAATTTGCGCCCAAGCGCCGAAGGTATCGCCGAGTCTAACTGGCACAGCATCTTGCATATGAGTGCGGCCGGATTTAACAATATCTTTGAATTCTTCTGCTTTGTTTTCTAGGGCGACTACGGCATCCGACAAAGCCGGAAACAGAGTTTTTTCTAACGCCAACAATCCGCCGATCCGAATCGCAGTCGGAATCACATCATTGGTCGATTGACCGTAGTTTACGTGGTCGTTAGGACTGACGCGCTTGTAGTTGCCTTTTTCATCGCCCAGAATTTCCAAAGCGCGATTTGAAAGAACTTCATTAACGTTCATGTGGTGAGAAGTTCCGGCGCCGGCTTGGTAGACATCAACTACAAATTGATCGCGCAATTTGCCAGCTAGGATTTCATCTGCTGCTTGGACAATTGCTTGACTGATGTCTTGGGGAATGCAGCCGAGTTCGCCATTGGCGATCGCCGTTGCTTTCTTAATTAAAACACAAGCATCAACGTATGTTGATAAAGGCTTAATGCCGCTGATCGGGAAATTTTCAATAGCCCTTAGAGTTTGGATGCCATAATAGACATTAGATGGAATTTGTTTGTCTCCCATCGAGTCGCTTTCAATGCGATAGGTGGCGGTTGGGTTTTGAGTCATATCGTCGGGTTTGTGATAATTAGGAATTGTGCAAACAGAACTTACGCACAGTTGGTCAGAAACCGGGTTTCTTGTCGGGGAATCTGTTTGAAAGCGTAGTTTTTTGTCAATAAACCCGGTTTCTAAAGGTTTTTGTGCGTCCTGGACTGGCAATTTTTTTGGTAACACGGCTGACGGGCGATCTTACTTTTGTGCGCCCGCAGGCAACTTTACAGTAATGCGTCAGTCCCGGCCGTACAAAATTATCCCACATCTTAGGCTTCAATCTCAAATCTCAAATCTCAAATCGATTGATTGTTTGCACAAGCTAAAATTAGTCGATCGGCGAGGGCGATCGGACGCAGACAGCCCCAGTCTGCTATAATTTTACAAATAAACAAATTTCAATTTTACTGTTAAACTCCCATGAAAAAACCAGCAATAACTTTCAAACACCCGCTAAACATTTTGACGATCGGCTTAAGTGCATCGCTGATTTTTCCGGCTTCAGTCAAAGCCTTATCTAACCTAATTACAACCCCAACTATCTCAGAAAAATCTACTGTTTTAGCGGCTGTACAAAAAGAGCAAAGGGAGTTCATAGAAGGTGTTCGTTCAGCGGAAGTAAAAGGAAGAGTAGCGCCTGGCACTTTCAATAGTTATTTTGTCGGAGTTAAAAAAGGAAAAAAAATCAAAGCCAATGTCAAATCACTTGAAAATAATGCTGTGTTTAAAGTCATAGACTCGGACAAAAAAACGATAATCAAAGAATCAAGAATATGGTCTGGAGTCGTTGCAAAAACGGGAAAATATCAAATAGATGTAAGTACAGAACGAGGAAGTGCTAGTTACACTCTGTCATTTTCGATCGACTAATTTTATGGTGCGCCGCCACGAGATATTCAAGCTGCTAGGAGATTGTTAGTAGCGACGCACTCTACGTTCTAAAGTAGTTGTGTAATTCCGATTTTTTAGATTGCCTAATTATGTAATTAATTAGATAAAATTAGCGTGAGTTTAACAATAAAGATTAAACCATGCTTCTGATTTTTGTAACAAAAATTCAAATTACAAATATCGGAAAGTTGTTATAGTTGGTAGCACAAACAATTTTGCAGCAGGCGGATTGCCAAAAATTATGCCGCGTTACCAAACCCTAGATAATGTTATTACCCTCCAAGAGGCACTCGAAGGAATAATTGTTGAAGATTTAAAAAAGCTGAATGCACTGTTGTCGGGCGATCGCAAATTAACCCGGAAAGCTGACCTGGTTGCTGGGATTAAAGAGCAAATGCAGGGACAAAAACTTAAGCAAGTTTGGGCGCAATTAGACGACCTGCAAAAAGCGGCCGTAGCGGAAGTTATACATGGGTCAGGTGGTGGCTATGATGCCGATGTATTTATGGCAAAATACGGACAACAACCAAACTGGGGAACAAGCGATCGCTATGGATACAACCGAGAACCATCCCTACTCTGCTTGTTCTTCTACGGCAATGCGATACCCTACGATCTTGAACAAAACTTGCGGAAGTTTGTGCCAAAACCTCAAGGAACTTCCTTAAATCTGGTTGGCGATGTACTGCCAGATAATTTTATGGTTCGTGTAGAAAAACAGAACTTTCGTACATCTAAAATAGAGGTATCCGAGTACGAACTTCCCTTGACAATTTTTGAAATGGAACGGGCAGCCCCAAAGGATTTGGAAGCAGTTTTGCGTCTGATTCAGTCGGGCAAAGTTGCCGTTAGTGAGAAAACCGCATTACCTGGTGCCGCAACTCTGAAAGTGATCGCCGCCGTATTGCAAGGGGGTGATTTTTATAACGACGAACAGCGCCAAGCTACCGTGGAAAAGGGCGATATATTCTACGAGGTTGGTAACATCAAATCCTTTGCTTGGGCCGCGATCGCCCAAGCGAGCAAATTCGCCGAACAATCGGGCAAAAAGCTAGTTTTGACCAAAGCGGGACAGAAAGCCTTGCAAGAATCACCTGCCAAAGGTTTACAGACAGCATGGAAGCGCTGGTTAAAAACAAACACTTTTGATGAATTTCGCCGCATTGATGCGATTAAAGGACAAACCGGCAAGGGCGCGCGCGGCATGACAGCGGTGGCGGGGCGGAGAGAGGCGATCGCCTCAATCCTAGCAGAATGTCCTGTCGGTAAATGGATTCTGTTTAGCGAATTTAGCAAGTATATGTTGGCAACGGGCAATCGGTTTGAAGTAACGCGCGATCCCGACAATCTCTATATTTCTGAATTTGGGTATGGTAACTTAGGATATTCGGGCAGTCACGATTGGCATATTCTGCAAGAAAGATATATGCGCTGCCTGTTGTTTGAGTATGTTGCTACCCTGGGAATAATTGATGTTGCCTATGCCGATCCGTCCCTCATACCCAGCGATTTTGACGATCTTTGGGGAACGGACGATTTGAGATTTCTCAGCCGCTACGACGGCTTAATCTCTTTTCGCCTGACAGCTTTGGGGGCTTACTGTTTGGGATTGACTAACAATTACACCCCGCCAGCAATTGAGTTCCGTCAAACACTCCGCGTACTGCCCAATTTAGATATTGTTGTAGCAGGAGAAGGCCTCGCGACATCAGATGCGATCGTCCTCGATCTCTATACTAAAAAAGTTTCAGATGTCGTCTGGCAACTCGATCGACAAAAGCTATTTACCGCCATAGAATCCGGATACCCGCTAGCAGAATTTAAAGAAGTTTTAGAGACAAGAAGTGTCGAACCGCTACCCGAAACTGTACAGCAATTTCTGACGGATATTACAGAACGATCGAATAGTTTGCAAGATGCAGGAACTGTCAAGTTAATCGAATGTGCTAACCCCCATTTAGCAGTGTTGATTGCCAATGATTCCCGTACAAAAAAATTCTGTCAGCTAGCAGGCGATCGCACTTTAGCAGTTCCATTATCCCAGGAAACTAAGTTTCGCAACGCCCTGCGGCAGATCGGCTACGTCTTACCCCAGCGGGATAAATAGTATTAGACAAAATTGCCAAAGTCAAAAAACCTCTTAAAACTCACATCTTGCACCATTGTCAGGAACAGGCAAGATGCCTGTTCCACAAGAAATCAACTCTTTGTGGAACAGGCATCTTGCCTGTTGACAAAAGGCTAATTGAGAATGGTGCAATATCTCAGTTAAAACCATCTGCGTTGATCTGCGATTCATCTATCAATCGAAACAAGCCATGAATTATGTTCCCGAAAATGCTTTGATCGTGCAAAGCGATCGCTCAATTTTACTAGAAGTTCACGCCCCAACAGCACAACAGGCACGAGAAGCGATCGCCCCCTTTGCCGAATTAATCAAAAGTCCCGAACACATCCACACCTATCGCATCACGCCCCTCAGCGTGTGGAATGCGCGGGCGGCGGGAATGCCAGTTGAAGAGGCGATCTCCGCTTTGCGGAAGTATGCCAAGTATCCCATTCCTGACTCCGTAGCGCAGGAAATTGAACTGTTAGGGGCGCGGTATGGATTAACTGTAATTGAAAGAATCGATGCGGCTAGCCCCGATTTACAACTGCGAATTGCCGATTTGCCCCTAGCGGAATTGCTGGTACGGGACGATCGCGTCAAACCAATGTTGGGCAAGCGCATCTCGGATCTTTGCTTTCAAGTCGATGCCGGGAATCGCGGCGTACTCAAGCAAGCTTTACTAGCGGTGGGCTATCCGGCAGAAGATTTGGCTGGATATGTGGAGGGTGCCGAACTAGGGATTTCTTTGCGCGATCGTACTCTAACAGATTTGCCCTTTAAGTTGCGTGCTTATCAACAAGAAGCAGCAGAGGCATTCTATCAGGACGGGGAGGTAAAAGGTGGAAGTGGGACGATCGTCCTACCGTGCGGGGCTGGTAAAACCATAGTCGGGATGTTAGCCATGAGTTTGGTAAAGCAAAAGACACTCATCCTCACCAGCAGTTTGACTTCAGTGCACCAGTGGCGCAGGGAAATATTAGACAAAACGAGTTTAACTGAGGATGCGATCGCTGAGTACAGCAGTGTCACCAAACAGACGGCTGCTGTCACCCTATCGACTTACCAAATGCTAAGTTATCGATCGAATAAAGATGATGAATTCCCGCATTTCGAGTTGTTTAACGCCCAATCCTGGGGACTGATTATTTATGATGAAGTCCATCTATTACCTGCACCGATATTTCGGATTACCGCTGAATTACAAGCACGACGCAGGTTAGGTTTAACTGCGACATTGATTCGCGAAGACGGGAAAGAAGGGGATGTATTCACGTTGATTGGGCCCAAGCGCTATGACGTACCTTGGCGCGAATTGGAAGGACAGGGATTTATTGCCACTGCTAATTGTACGGAAATCCGCGTCGCCCAAAATGAGGCGGAAAAAATGGAATATGCCCTAGCGCCCCGCCGCAATCAGTTTCGGATTGCTGCGGAAAATCCAGCTAAGTTGGATGTGGTGCAAAGTTTGTTGCAAAAGGAAGCGGGACATCGTATTTTAATTATTGGTGAGTATCTCGAACAGTTAGATGCGATCGCCAAAATTACCGAATTGCCTCTGATTACGGGGAAGACAAAACAGGCTGAGCGCGATCGATTATACGAAGCATTCCGTCACAAAGAAATTCCCGGATTAATTCTATCTCGCGTGGGCAATTTTGCCGTCGATTTACCCGATGCCGATGTGTTGATTCAAGTATCGGGAAAGTATGGTTCTCGCCAAGAAGAAGCGCAGCGCCTCGGACGAATTCTCCGCCCGAAATCCGACGGACATACTGCGAGTTTTTATACATTAGTATCTCTACAAACTTGCGAGGAAGATTTTGCGCGACACCGCCAACTATTCCTCACCGAACAGGGCTACAACTATCGCATAGAAATTCAAAAAGATGTTTAGTCAGCGATCGATAAATTCTTGGTAAAACTGCTCATGCAAACCTGAGAAATTATCCATCCCCTTCTTTGTCAGATACCCGCTCTTCTTACCAGTGTGCGGGTTTATTACGTAGCTATCAATTTCTTTTGAAACCTTAGGATTCTCGCTCCACCTAATGTTGAACGCTGCATAGTTTGGGAAAAAGGTCATTGCTGCATAAGCATCAATGTGGTCATGTATCCACCATGCCAATGCTGTCCAATCTTGAGTGCGTTCATAGTAAGGGATGAATGATGTAACAATAATACATACTGTTGCTCCCATATACCCCTCTGAATCTTTTACGTCCCAGATATGTTCTGCATAGTTGTCCTCATTACTGGCACAGCCGTACTGATTTTTATTCTCTGCTCCTTTGGCGTTCACCGCACAAGAACGATAGGCTGAGCGGATACTAATCCGACCGAGCGCATCTTGAATTGGTTCAAGCACCCTCTCACACAAATTCTTTCCTGCTTCGATCGCCAAGTCAGGATCGTTAGGAATGTTAGGGATACCTTCAATTTGAGAGATTTCTGAATAAAGAAACTCACGCATGAAAAAACTCTTAGAGAGTTGAACCCGTCCTAGCTCTTCCAAAGCTTTAACAGTTTGTGGTTTTCTCATAGAATGAACTCCAGCAATTAAAGGTGAATAGCTTAATGTTAAACACTTACAGATAATTTAGAAGCATTGTTTCAGCCAAAAGCGGAGCCAGCTAACGCCCAAGCTCACCCGCACCCGGAAGCGCCAGAGTGAGGCACGAACGGCGGCGCTTCCGGGTGTCGGTGTGCAGCGCCTTGTTGTGCCGTTGTCTTTTGATAAGATGCGCTTAGCTGCCCTTGAGC
>NZ_JAUBSD010000033.1:0-63177 GCF_036704575.1 Microcoleus sp. K5-D4 | reverse complement strand
ATTGTTCGTAATTCATATTATTCAGCTAATTTTTTCTTTTATTTTACTAGAGCGCTCGCACTTTCGCAAGAGGTCTAGTGCGTCACTCATCCCAGTATCCTGGCAATTAATTATACTCAAGAAATGCCACAGGGGAAAGATGGAAAAACTTAGCTAACTTGTGAATTTGACTCGCCGTCAGTTCCCGCTTTCCATCCATCATCTCAGATACCCAAGACTCTGATTCAAAAATATCAACCAAATCTTTTTCTTGAATATTGTCCTCAACCATCAATGCTTTCAGTAGTGCGATACCTTTCAAGACTGGCATTGGCTCATGTTTTTGTTCGTAATCATAAACAAGAGTACCCAACACGTTTAAGTAATCCCGATCGTCCTGCGTGAGATTGCTCCGACTCACAATAGAATCAATCCGATTTTGTGTAGCAATCAACTCAGCTTCACAAGTAATTGGACGCGGTGGAAAAGTTGTGATTATCTCGATATAGTAGCTACTAGGAGTTTTTAAACCAGTCGTCATTTTTCCAGTTCTCCTTATTATATTCTGCATGAGTTAAAACACAGCGGACAAACACTATCTGGTATTCATAGTCGATAAAAGCAATTAACCGATAGTTATTGCCACCAATATTAAATACCGTAAAGTTACCTACTAAGTCAGCCGAAGGAAATACTTTACGAATATCTACTAAACTTTGCCATTCAGCATCACAACTACGCTGATACCACAGCAACAGACTTGTTTCAGCATTGGGGTGTGTTTCCCAAAATTCTTTTAGTCGTTTTCGGCTAATGACACGCATGAGACTATTATAATCTAATTTACTAAACGGGACTTAGTGAATTCTCACATTCTTGATTTTGCTGTCGTGTTGTATGACTCATCGCCTCAGCCAAATGCTTCTTCAAAGTCGCCTCCGGTAGCGGGCCTTTTAAATGACTCCAAGGCAAAACCTGATCCAATTCCCACTCTTGAAAAACATAAAAATCCATCTCCGGCAACTGTCCCCGCAACTCCTTAAAAGCCCGCCGATAACTGCCCAAAGTATCGCCGTAATGCCGCACTAATTCCAAAAGCCGAGACAACCGCCGATCGCCCCTTGAGAGCAAACCCTGAATTACCGACCAGTTATAGCTTTCAGGTCTAAATTCTAAACCTAACTTCCGCAATTCTTTATCTAAAAACTTCAGCCTCTTCTCCGCATCTTTATTCACTCCAAACCACTGAAAAGGAGTGTGAGATTTCGGGACAAAAGTGCTGCATCCCAGAGTCAACCGCAAACCGGGAACAGCTTTTCTAATCGCCCGCATCATTGCCACCGTTTCCTCTAAATCCTCCATCTCTTCACCTGGAATTCCCGCCATCCCGTAAAGTTTAATTCCCTTTAAGCCGCCCGCCTTAGCATTGATAGCAGCTTGAATAATTTCGTCATTTGTGAGTTTTTTGTTAACGATTTTGCGGAGGCGATCGCTCCCGCTTTCCACCGCAATTGTCACAGATTTGCTGTCTCTGTTTGTCAATATTTCTGCCAATTTAACTGTCACCGTGTTCGTGCGTACCGAAGAAAGACTCAGGCGCACACCGTCGTATTTCGGATGATTCAAATGATCCAGCAACGCTTCAAATTCCGGGTGCTGAGTGACCGAAGCACCCAACAAACCCAAACGATTAGTCACAGCTAAACCGCGATCGATCGCCGGAATTAACGAATCCTCCAAACTTGCAGTTCTAAACGGCAAAGTGAGATAACTTGCCAAACAAAAACGGCACATTTCTGGACAACTCCGAACCACTTCCACCATGTAAATATTTTCCCACGCCGCTTTTTCTGTCACCACCGTGGAAGCAGATAAAGTATTGCCGCGATAAGTCTGTTTTTCAACCACACTGGGAATTCCAGAATCGACAGGCTGAATCGATTTAACCCCCTCAGCCGTATCCAGATAAGTTACTTCGTACAAACTGGGAACGTAAACCCCCGGAACTTGGGCTAAATGCCGCAATTTAGTTTGTCTGTCGGCGGTACGGACTTCTTTACAAGCATCAATAAAATTGTCTATGAGATGTTCGCCATCTCCGAGCAAAATCACATCAAAAAAGTCGGCAAAAGGTTCTGGATTAGCAGTAAAAACCGGGCCACCGCCGAAGACTATCGGATGATTATCAGTTCGTTTTGACGCCCAAATCGGAATTTCTAGAGATTCCAATAAATTTAGAATATTTACATAGTCTAGTTCCCAAGAAAGCGAAAATCCCAGTAATTCTGGATGTCGGGGAAGTTGTTCGCGGATATCAGTAAATAAACGGCCCACTTCAATATCCGATCGCACAGCCAAAGTTGCCCACACTATCTGATAGCCCAGACTGGTAATACCCACCGTGTACTCGTTGGGAAAAGCAAAAATAGTCGGGATAGCATCAGCATCGGGGGTTGCTGGGGCAAATAGTAAGCGTTCTTGAGCAAATGGATTAGGAGTCATTCGATTTTAGATTTTAGATTTTAGATTTTAGATTTTAGATTTTAAATTTGGGAATTTAGATTTTAGATTTTAGATTTTAAATTTGGGAATTTAGATTTTAGATTTTAGATTTTAGATTTTAGATTTGGGAATTTATCCCACGGATAAATCTGGGGGTTTGTGACCAAATTGCTTTCGAGCGCGGGAAAGTTTATCCTTAGCAATAAAGAATTTAATTATAGCTCATAAATGACCCTAATTTTAAGTTGACACCTATACATTCTGGTAACAGATAACTGACAAATGACCGAAAGCAATTGGTTGCGAGGTCGCCGGATTCATCAGTGGATAACCAAAAAAAGCTCCGCATCCGATAAACCTGAGAACGGTACAGCCCGTGGGTGGTTAATCTAAAATCTAAAATCTAAAATCTAAAATCGATTGACTTGTTGAAAGTTAGTCTGAAATAGAATTGCGATCGTCTTGGCTTTTCGGCGGCGGTGGACTGTAAAAAGTTGCAATCAGCAAACAGACAATCCCAGCATTAATAAACACATCCGCCAGATTAAATACCGGGAACCGAATGAGCCGAAAATCGATAAAATCTACAACGTGGCCGGAAACAAATCGATCGATCCCATTCCCCAGTGCTCCCCCCAAAATCAAACCGTAGCCAGCTTGTTCCCAGCGGTTAATGCGCGGCCCGAACCAAGCCAGCACCACCAATCCCACACTAACGCCCAAAGACAGCCACCGCAACCAATTCGCCCCGCCATTGCTGAACAAACTAAAAGCCGCACCGGTATTAACAACATAAGTGAAGTGAAACACTCCGGGTAACAGCGGCTGCGTCTGCGGAGGAAGCGTCAAGTCAAAATTTTGCACCACCCAAAACTTAGTCAGGTGGTCTAAAACTAAACTGATAACAGCAGCCACCCAGAACAAGGGATTTCTTTTAAAACGCATGAATTAAGCAATAGAAAATGGGGCATCGGGCATGAAAGAATTTACTCGTATCTCACTTGTCATTGCGAGCAGAATGCAGTGGATCAAAGCAATCCCAGCCGCAGCGAGATGACTCTCCCGTTTCGCAATGTATAGTATAACCTTATTTTGCACAATTACCAGTTACCTCTTCCTTCTTCCTTCTTCCTCCTTCCTTCTTCCTCCTTCCTTCTTCCTCCTTCATCCTTCCTTCTTCCTCCTTCCTTCTTCCTCCTTCCTTCTTCCTCCTTCCTTCTTCCTTCTTCCTCCTTCCTTCTTCCTTCTTCCTCCTTCCTTCTTCCTTCTTCCTCCTTCCTTCTTTCTTTCTTCTTCCTTCTTCCTTCTTCCTTCGCAATTAATAAAACATCAAGCGGCGCAAAGTAAAGGACAGCACTGCGATCGCACAAACTACTGCCAATTGTCCCGGCAGGGGATAAACTGAGTATTTAAGAATCTCATCGAATAAAGGTGTTTTTTTTGCCGGAGGCAGCCAGTAAGTAAAAATTAGATAAATTAAGCCGATCGCGTGAACAGTGAACAAACCGCACAAACAGCTAAAAGCCATAGATTCCAGCCGCGAAGCAACCTTAAAAGCCACCCAGCCGCACACCCAAGCACCAGGCACAAAACCCAGCAAATACCCAAAACTCGCTTCTTTGAGATAGCCGATGCCGCCGCCTTGAGAAAAAACGGGCCACAAAGTTAATCCTAATGCTAAATAAGCAATTTGCGAGAGAGCCGCAGCATTTTTCCCCCCCATGCAGCCTACTAGCAAAACGGCTCCAATTTGATAGGTAACACCTAAAGAGTACGCCTGAAGTCCTCGATCGTCCCACAACCCAATAGGAATTGTGACAGATGCAGGCAAAAAAGTGCCTCCTATCGTCAGGAGTAAACCAATAACAGCCCAGATTAGTTCAATAGGAGCAGGCATTATAGCAGAAGAAAGAAGGAAGACCGAAGTTGCAATCGACCGTTTATGTTTGTGCAATTAAGAACGTCCTAACCGTCAGGGCGGTTGCTATATCATCAAACGGCATTCGTCAGAAGGCATTTGTCAGATGCCAGCTTCAATGCCCGCAGCTTTTAAATTCTTAATACTAGCACTACTGTCAAAATAACCACCATTGTATGGTTTTCTGGTTCTCAAGCCTGGATCTTGTGATAATTTAATGGGGAATTTTTCGCGATCGGGCGATCGACTGCTTGTTTCCGTAGCTATTTCTATGCCCCATATCTTATATAGTCACACTTGTCAAGCTCATAAATAACATTAATAATATTAATTAATATTAAATTGGGATTAAGTGTAAAGATTCTTAACCTAACCTTTACTTTTGCGCGCTATGCTGATGCGGGAGACCCATATAACGATCGCAGATTTTTTATACCTATGCTTTTTCGTCTCAACTTGATTAATCCAAACCGTTTGACTACTGCAATTTCCGCTATGGCGATCGCCCTCAGTGTAGCAGCTTGCAGCAGTCCCAGCACACCCACAGGCGGCACCCCCACCCCCGGCGACACCGCAGCATCCCCCGGCGCTTCCCCCGTTGCAGCCACCGGCACAGCGGAAAACACCAAACTCGCCCTAGCCTCAGACGTAGCCATCACCGCAGCCGGCGCCTCATTCCCCGCCCCTCTGTACCAGCGTTGGTTTCAAGACTTCAACAAAATCAACCCCAAAGTACAAATTAACTATCAATCAGTAGGCAGCGGCGCCGGAGTCGAACAATTTACCAAAGGCACAGTAGACTTTGGGGCCAGCGACACCGGCATGAAAGACGACGAAATCGCCAAAGTTCCAGCCGACAAAGGCGTGATACTGCTGCCGATGACAGCAGGCAGCATCGTCATCGGCTACAACCTGCCAGACTTAACCGAACCATTGAAACTACCACGGGACGTTTACGCAGATATCTTCGCCGGTAAAATTACCAACTGGAACGATCCCAAAATTGCAGCCGCCAACCCGACCGCTAAATTGCCAGACCAAGCCATCACCATCGTCCACCGTTCCGACGGTAGCGGTACAACCGCCGTCTTCACCAAACACCTGAGTGCCATCAGCCCCGACTGGAAAAGTGCAGTAGGCGACGGCAAAACAGTACAGTGGCCCGTAGGCGTAGGCGCAAAAGGCAACGAAGGCGTCACAGCCCAAATTCTGCAAACCGTAGGCAGCCTCGGCTACATAGAATACGGCTATGCCAAAAACAACAATGTCAAATTTGCATCTTTGGAAAACAAAGCAGGCAGCTTTGTCGCACCTACCGACGAATCAGCTTCTCAAGCTTTAGCAACTGTGCCGATGCCGGAAAACCTGCGAGCATTTATCGAAGACCCCGAAGGCGCTCAATCCTATCCAATTGTCACCTACACTTGGATGCTCGTCCCCAAAACAGTTACTGACCCCAACAAAGCCAAAACCATCGAGGCAATGGTTGAATACGGCTTAACTGAAGGTCAAAAAGTTAGTTCCGAATTGGGCTACGTTCCTCTACCCCAAAGCGTTAAAGAAAAAGTAGCAGCGGCCGCTGACGGCATCAGCGCAGACTACAAGATTGAGGTTGCAAAATAGTAACTGTTGACTGTTGACTGTTGACTGTTGTCCGTTGTCAGAGGGAAAAAAGCCCTTCGGCATTGCGCGTGCGGGTAAAAATCAGGAAGAACGAAGAGAGATATTTCTGTGGGGCGGGTTTTACCAGAAATATTTGTTAAAAAGTCAGGGGATTAATAAATCCGCCCCTCTTCTATGTAACAATCGGTGCATCTGTGTAGGGGTGGGTTTGACCAGAAATACTTGTTGAAAAGTCAGGGAATTAATCAACCCGCCCCTCTTTGATTTTATTTATGGTCTTTCTTTCTGCTTCGTTCTAGCTTTTTCCGAAACAGGCTATTTTCGGCTACTATATATTTGGTTTTTTTTCTATGATTTCAGATAATAACAGCGCTCGATCGCAGACCCGATCTCGCTCTGGGGCAGAAAAGTCCTTAGATCAAGGCTTTATCTGGCTCACGCGGATTTTGGGCATAGGAGTTGGTGTAATTTTGCTGGTAATCGCGCTCACGGTTGCTTATCGGGCTTTACCGGCGATTCAACAGTACGGTTTGGGCTTTCTGTTTGGCAGTAGCTGGAATCCGGTTAAAGAAGAGTACGGTGCGCTGCCGATGATTTACGGGACGATCGTCAGTTCGGCGATCGCGCTCCTAATTGCAGTACCATTAGGAGTAGGGACTGCCATTTTCTTGAGCGAGGACTTTCTGCCGCTACCAGTGCGTACAGCTTTAGTTTTTTTAGTAGAACTTTTAGCCGCCATTCCCAGCGTAGTCTACGGTTTGTGGGGAATTGCTGTATTGATTCCCATGATTACCACTCTCGGCAAGTTTCTCAACGGCACTTTCGGATGGCTGCCGATTTTTAGCACCTCGCCAGTTGGGCCGGGAATGTTACCAGCCGGAGTAATTTTGGGAATCATGACTTTGCCCATTATTACAGCTATCTCCCGCGACTCTTTGGCAAGTCTCCCGCCCGAATTGCGGCAAGCATCTCTAGGTTTAGGAGCTACTCGCTGGACTACAATTTTTAGAGTGCTCGTACCGGCAGCTTTTTCCGGCATTGTCGGCGGAATTATGCTTGGGCTCGGTCGCGCCATGGGAGAAACAATGGCTGCAACTCTGTTAATTGGTAATTCCAATCAGTTAAGTCTTTCTGTGCTAGCTCCGGCAAATACTATTGCTTCTCTGATGGCAAATCAGTTTGCGGAAGCCTCCGGTTTGCAAGTAGCAGCTCTGATGTACACAGGGCTAATTCTGTTTATTATGACACTGATTGTTAATATTTTGGCAGAGTGGATTGTCTCTCAAGTAAGAGCGAAGTACAACTAGAAGTTTGCCGCCATTTCCTACATATTTTTAGTTTATGTCAAATAGCGTCTCCGATGAGAATTCTTTGGTATCGAAAACAGGCAGTTTAAAGAAGGTTAAAAACAGCCCGCAAGCGCTGTTTGGTCTGGGGATGACTGTACTGGCTGGAGCTAGTCTGGCCATCACTCTGCTGCCTTTGTTTGCAGTTCTTTCCTATGTCACCGTACAAGGTTTCAATCGCCTGAATTTAGACTTGTTTACCAAGCTGCCACCGCCGCCCGGACTATCGGGAGGCGGTATTGCTAATGCAATTCTCGGTACATTGATGACGGTGGGAATTGCTTCTTTAATTGCTGTTCCTTTTGGTGTATTGGCAGCAGTTTATTTGTCGGAGTTCAGCAGCGGCCAAGTAGCTCGCTGGGTACGCTTTGCTACTAATGTCCTCAGCGGCGTTCCTTCGATTATTGCCGGGGTATTTGCCTACGGTTTGTTCGTGGTAAATATGGGAGGTTTTTCGGCAATTGCAGGGGGTGCGGCGTTGGCTGTGCTGATGTTGCCCACGATTGTGCGGACTACTGACGAAGCTCTACAAATCGTCCCGCAAGATATTAGATGGGCGTCGGTTGGTGTGGGTGCTTCTAATTATCAGACGGTGTTGCAGGTGGTTTTGCCTGCGGCCATTCCAGCTATTTTAACGGGCGTGACGCTGGCAATTGCTCGCGCTGCTGGAGAAACTGCTCCTTTGATTTTTACGGCGCTGAATTCGCCTTTTTGGCCGGCAGGATTTGATAAGCCAACTCCGAGTCTTTCGGTTTTGGTGTACAACTTTGCAACGGTTCCTTTTAAGGCACAGAAAGAATTGGCTTGGGCGGCATCTTTGATTTTGGTGATAATGGTTTTGCTGACGAGTATTCTTTCTCGCTGGGCTACTCGCCAAAAAGTTTATTGAAGGAAGAAGATTCTTCGACTTGGCGAACGGGTAAAAAGAAGGAAGATTTTCCTTATCTCCAACTTTCCCACTCTCATCTTCTCCTTATTTTGTAAAATTCGATTGGATACTTACCTGTATGATGATGGATTTAGACAAGCAAACGGAAACAGTTTTACGGACAGAAAATATCAATATTTTTTACGGCGCTTTTCACGCGGTTAAAAATGTTTCAATGGAGATTCCTAAAAATCGCATTACTGCCTTGATTGGGCCGTCTGGCTGCGGTAAAAGTACAATTCTGCGATGTTTTAACCGGCTCAACGATTTAGTGAGCGGTTTTCGTTTAGAGGGTAGAATTGATTACCACGGTCAAAATCTTTACGATCCCGATATTGATGCTGTGGCGGTGCGCCGCAAGATTGGGATGGTGTTTCAAAAGCCGAATCCTTTCCCGAAGTCGATTTATGACAATATTGCTTACGGTGCGAGGGTAAACAATTATAAGGGAGATATGGATGAGCTGGTGGAAAAATCGCTCAGCCAAGCTTATTTGTGGGATGAGGTGAAGGATAAGTTGAAGCAAAGCGGTTTTTCTCTTTCGGGTGGCCAGCAGCAGCGTTTGTGTATTGCTAGGGCGATCGCGATTAATCCTGATGTAGTGTTAATGGATGAACCTTGCGCTTCTCTTGACCCGATTTCTACGATTAAGATTGAGGAGTTGATGCGGGAACTCAAGGAGAAGTATACGATTGTGATCGTTACTCACAATATGCAGCAGGCTTCTCGGGTTTCTGACCTGACTGCTTTTTTCAATGCTAAACTTTCTGACGATGGGAAGCGGTTTGGCTATCTTGTGGAGTGTGATAAGACTGAGGTAATTTTCCAAAGTCCGAAGGAAGAGTCTACTTTAGATTATGTGAGTGGCCGTTTTGGTTGAGTCCCCGACAGGTTGAAACCTGTCGCTACACAAACTATCGTCCCTCTTTAAGAGAGTAAAAACATTTAATTTGCTGAGTTTGGTAGCAACAGAAAAAACCGCGTAAAACTTTTCTGGATTGAGAATCCCGCTTTCTTGGAGAAAGCGGGATTCTGGATTTTATGATTAAAAGCTCGATCGTACTTTTTGCAGATATAAGCCGCTGATTTTTGTGAAGAAATGCTCGAAGAGTTCACATATTCTTCATCCAATGCTTGAACAGGTTTTCTTTAACCATGTTTTGCCGCATAACTTCGAGCAAGTATTCCTGAGCTTGGTCTTGGCTTAACCTTTTTACTTCTTCGCGCAGCACTTGAAGTTTGAACTGCTGTTCCATGCTGAGGCTGGTTGTAGGCATATCCATAAATCGCTCCTCCAGTTTGCTGAGATTGATGCGAAATTGATCGGAATGACGTTTCGCAGGATTTGTTGTGTCTCCTACATTGTAAACTATCATAACATTCACTTGACAATATGTCCAAAGTAGACATTTTGAGACTAATTTGTGTAGCAAAAGTACATCTAAGTGGGGGGAGCTCTATCATAAAAAGGCGTCAACACCGGGAAGCATAAGCCAAAGGAGCTAGTTCGTATGGATGCAATGGAGTTTTTTCAAAGCAGTGCTGGGGAGTGGCGTTCTCAGCGCAGCACTCACCACCTCGCTTTCCGCCAAGCGGAGATTGGGGATTCAAATATTCAGGTAACAGCCCTAGCTGCCGATGACGCTAGAGTCGCGGAGATTTGCAAGATGCACGAAGTTGATCCGAGCCGGGCTGCTGGGGGGGCTTTTGTGACATGGCACGGCTCGATGGCGTGGGATAAGGATGATGAGAATCATAAAGGGTCTACGGTGTTCGCGATCGTCCCCGATCCTGAAAATCCCCGGCAGGGCTTGATGTTGCGCGAACGAGGCTATGCGGAAATTGTGCCTGTGGCTGGCCGTTTTGAGATGGATGATGAGGATGGGCTGCTGCTGATTACGGAATACGAGACGATGAGTTCGATCGAGCGTTTCTGGTTTGCTAATCCGAACGTGCGGATGCGGACGAGTACCGTAAAGCGCTTTGGCGGTTTCAGCACATCGACTTTTTGTACCGAAATTCGGGTGCAACCAGACTCGGATGCAACATCAGAAGCAGCAGGAGATCAAGTACCCGCCAGCGAGTTTTATTCGGCTCTGGGCTGGTAATTTGTAAGCTCGTTCCCCAGCTCTTAAGCTCGTTCCCCCAGCTTTGCCTGGGAATGCTTGGTCGGAGCCGTTTGCCTCCTGTTTGACCAGGCAGAGCCTCGCCGAGCGGCGTTCCTGCCCGTTTCCGGGGAACGAGCCTTCTTTCTGCATAACTTCCCTCTCCCCTCTTCCTTGTTCCGACGGACATCGGACTGACATCCGTTACATCCGTTACATCCGTTACATCCGTTACACAATCCGTTGCCGAACTTCCCTCTTCCTTCCCCAAAGTCAACAAATGTTACAGATTGTTGCAAAAATTCAGGAAAATCAGATTTAGATTGCGGGAATCCCCTAATCTGTATGTTGGTTAGTTGTATCCGTTATGCTGGCAGCTCACGGTGTCAACTATTTCTGAAATTTGAGATAACGGAGATTTTAACGTGGCGCTTCCTTTATTAAGCTACGCCCCCAACAGCCAAAACCAGCGCGTTGCTGGTTTTGAAGTGGGGAGCGACGAGCAGCCGAGAATTTTCACAACTGAAAATGTGCTCTCGTCTGGAGACATGGAAAATTTGATTTGGGCTGGATATCGCCAGATTTACAGCGAACACCAAATCCTCAAGAGCAACCGCCAAAAGTCTTTGGAGTCGCAACTCAAGTTCGGCCAAATTACTGTGCGGGACTTTATTCGCGGTTTGGCGACTTCTTCTCCTTTCTTGGAGCGGAATTATCAAACTAACAGCAATTACCGGTTTGTGGAAATGTGCGTGCAGCGCATTTTGGGCCGGGATGTGTACAGCGAGCGCGAAAAGATTGCTTGGTCGATCGTGGTAGCCAATAAGGGGCCTCAAGGCTTTATTGACGAGTTGGTCAATAGCGAAGAGTACCTGGATAAGTTCGGCTACGATACCGTACCTTACCAGCAGCGCCGAATTTTGCCTCAGCGAGTTGGAGGAGACACTCCTTTCAACTTGAAAACGCCGCGCTATAGCGAATACCACCGTTCGCAGCTTGGCTTCCCGCAAATCATCTGGCAGACTGGCGTGCGCCGTTTTGTGCCTCAAGAGCAGCAACCGAAGGCTGGCGATCCGTCGAACTATTTGGGTATGGCGCGCAATATGCCCATGCCTGCTACTCCGCCGCAGCGCGTGCCTCTAGCTAATATCAATATCGATACGATGGTTCCCCGTCGCCGGTAATTGATGCTGCCCTGATGCGATTATTTGTGTCGGGCCGACTGAATCGATCGGCTTTTAGGCTGAGAGAGTTTTGAGTCTTGAGTTTTGAGGTTTGAGTTTTTTACTAAACTTGGAATCCAAAACTCGGGACTCATAATTTTTTGTCATTAGGAAGAAGGAAGTTCGGCAACGGATTGTGTAACGGATGTAACGGATGTAACGGATGTCAGTCCGATGTGCGTCGGAAGAAGGAAGAAGGAAGAGGGAAGAGGGAAGAAGGAAGAGGGAAGAAGGAAGAAAAATAATTCGACCTTTTCTCATTGTTAACTCTAAGTGCATAGGTGCATTTATGCAGCCGCAATATAACGAAGGTGCTGGAAAACCATTGCGTCGCCATGCTAAACAGCTTCGTACCAAAGCCTTATACAGGTACGGTGCAGCAACAGGGTTGGTGTTGTTGCCACTGCTGGTATACGCGGTAGCACCTTTTAATCCTTTATTTTTGGTTGCGGCTCTTTTGATAGGGGCATTAATCGCCCTGCCGTTCATTGAGGACGGGAAAACGTTTTGGAAGTCGTCTCAGAGATTTGACCAAGGGGCCTGTGGTGAAGAAAAGATTCAGCAAGTTTTGGAGTCCCTAATCCAATCTGGATGGATAGTGGAGTACAACTTAAGATTGCCGGAAGTAGGCGATATCGATGTGTGGCTGCGATCGCCTAAAGGAGTCAATTTTATCCTTGATGTGAAGTCTCACTCAACCGTAGTTCTGTTGGATGGGGATGTGCTCAAGCGTCTATCTTACGGGAAATTGAGAGATTTTGAGAAAGACTTTCTGGCACAGATTGCCAAAGAAGTCACGGCTATCAAAAAAGCTAAGAAGTTAACCAAGGTCACTCCAGTAGTTGTATTTAGCGATGCCAAGGTGAGTTTTAGCAACACAAAGAAGATTAGGGGCGCTTACGTCATGGAACTGGGCAATCTGGTGTCAGGGTTGCAAGAACTCGATCGCACCTATAAAACTAGATAAGATTGGGAGAAATGAGATAAACGGCTACATTGATATGTTGGACATCAACAAATTTGTATAGAGCATTACTATCCCCGACTTGCACTAGCATCTAAGTGATACTTGTGCTATAAAAAACAGTTAAGGTAAAAACCATATCCTGGAGGGAATCTTGAACAATGCAGCCAAGGTAGATGCAATTCTCAACGCATGGTTCGACTACATTGATTTGGATGATTACAGTAATGCCAGGATTGACCCAGCCAAGCAGGATAAGGTAAAACAGCGTGGGATCGGGCTAGTAGGCGATAGTGTATTAATTGAGCAAGCTATCTTTGAAGAGCTACAACAAAAAGTTAACCAAAGGCAACAAGATCAACAGGAACCAGTATGGGTTTTATCCTTTCCGCAAGTTTTAGATGTAGAAAAGGGAAAATCTTATCTTTGTCCTTTGTTTAACTTGGAAGTTACATCGATTCTCAAAGGAGAATACCGAGAAGAGGGATGGAACTTAGACGAGCTAAAACTCACAGAAGCAGGAGAGAACGTAACGACCTTCCTAGGACTGGATGAGGAAGAGCGCGAGGACTTGATTACCCAAGATGGGCTGCGACAATTTCTCCAAACAACCTTTAAACTTGAGGTTCAAACTTATGAAAAGTGGATGCAGCAGGTGAGCTTACCTCGTCGCCAAATTCAACGGCGGCCGTACTTGTTTGAGTTTACAGGAGGCCCATTTTCATGGAATCTAAAGAAAGACCTGAAAGAGATTAAGGCAGGGTCAAAAGACTGGTCAAAAGGACATCCAGCTTATGAATATCTGTTCGGTGCACCTCAACCTCCAGAACACAAGGTTACTTATATGGGTGCTTTCCCAACCCATGCACCGACTAATTCACAATTAACAGCACTGAAACACGCTCAAAGCGAACCTGTGACGGCTGTCCAAGGCCCACCTGGTTCGGGGAAAACTACCCTCATCCTTCATCTTATCGCTCAACAGGTAGTAAACCGGGCACTCAGATTAATTGAGGCTCAGGAGGATATCAATAATCTGACAGTTATTAGTAGTACAAATAAGAAAGCCGTTGAAAATGTTATTGAAAAAATGGGTGAATGGTTAAAAGATGAATTACTAGAACATGATTTTTTTTATCTCAAAGGTGGAGATAAGATTAAGATCCAATCATCCGGAGGAGCAGTAGAGCAGCTACAACAGGCACTGATTTATTTACAAAAAAACAGCTTCGATGAACATCGGTGCAATTTTATAAAGCAGAGAATAAAACAAATTAAAGATGAGTTTATAGGTGAAGAGTCTAATTATTTAGAACTGCGTTATCGAAGAGGTTTAGATGAAGAACGACAGTCTCATGTTCTGAAAAAAATAGAAATACTACAACAGGATTTAGAGGAAACGGTAGCTGCTCGCATTAACTTTCAGGGAAGAGCAGCAGATTTGGCGGAGTATGAACAACTTCCTCTTCATGCTTATCAGCGGCTTCAAGTAATCTTTGACACTGCTGAAATGCGACTACCTCAAGGGAGGATATCTTGGTGGAAGAGAATATTACTTTGGTTTACAGGCAGGACAGAAAGACAGATTCTGATAAAAACGGCTGAAGAATCTAAACCAGAAATCTTAAACACAGTGGGAACCCGCTTTCGTCTAGAGGCTCTCAAAAGTCGCAGTGATTTGGTTGAACAAGCGCGATTGGTTCGAGAACGGTTAGAAAAGATAGATGAACTCAAAAAAGTACAAATACGTTTACAAAAAATATCTGAAGATATCGACAGTCTAGAGCGAGAAAGTAATGAGTTAGGCTTGGAACTAACAGCCATAGAAAACAGATTGGCGACTGAAATAAAAGATTTTTATGCTTTTTTTAATCAAGATTTTCATGAGAAACACCAGGAACTATTTAAGCTATCGCGGGAATTTCTTACTCAGCAAGCACTTCACAATAAAGATAGGATAAAACAGAGTTTAGAACTGTATTTAAGTTTTCTATCAGGAACTTGGAAATCTAAATATAAGATGGCGGAAAACTTAGATGAGCATATTAAATATCTGAGTTTAATATTTCCTGTCATCACCGTGACATTGCTTTCAGTACGAAATATGCTGCCCTGGACTAAGAGATGTGTCGCTCGCGCAATCGTAGATGAAGCAGGAATGATACCGCAGCATCAAACATTTCCTTTATTAGTGCGCTCGCGCAAAGCTATTATTGTCGGAGACCCTTTACAAATTGAGCCTGTAATTCCTCTCAGCAAACAGAGACGCATTAACTATCGTCAAACAGCTTTCCTTGGTAAAGGATTAACTGAAATTGATTACCATCGTTACAGTCCGGAGGAGGAATATAGTGCCACTTCCTATCATCGGGCGGCAGGAGCAAGTGGAGAAGACAACGATAAGGGTCAAGGGATTTGTTTGCTAGAGCATTTTCGATGTCAACCTAGTATTATTCAATATTGCAATACTATTGCTGGCTATGGGTTAGAAGTACAAACAAAACCAACTTCCTCACGATTAGAATCAAACTTAATTGCTTACCATGTTGAGGGTAGCATTAGGGGGAATATTAACGAGGATGAAGTTACTGCCATTAGTGATTTGTTCCAGCACTTACAAAATCAAGGTTATTTATTAGAAGACATCGGTGTTATTTCACCATTTAACCTTCATTCTGGTGGGTTGAGGGAGCATTTAGTTAAAAAATTTCGTGGATTAGATCGGAAATCTGTAGGGACGATCCATACTTTTCAGGGTTCTGAAAAAAAGGTAATTATTCTGTCCACCAAGGTGTGCAGCTCGCAAGATAATGTTAGTTGGATAAATAGGCGGCCGAACCTTTTTAATGTTGCTGTATCGAGAGCCAAAGAACTATTTATTGTCGTTGGCAATCTTTATCGATTAGAGCAAGGTGGAATATATACTCGTCAGCTTATTGAACACATTAGAGAGCAGGGTGTTATTTTAGAGTATAAATCGGAGGCCGAAATTCCGCAGCAACAGCCTGGAGCGACTCCAATTTATGATTGCGACCATTTAACAATTTTTAGAGAAGCTATTGAGCAAGCAGAACGCGAAATTTTGATTGTCTCACCTTGGATTCGCGGTAATGAACCAAAATGGTTTGTGTCTGAGATTGTCTCAGCGTTGCAAAAAGGGGTTAAGGTTACAGTGATTTACGGAAAAAAAGGTAACGAAGATAATGATAATAATGATGCTCAAGCTGAAAAAGAGTTGAGAGATTTATTTTCCCAGCATCCAGGTTCACGTTTAATTCGATTAGGGAAAGAAATATATATAGAAAGTAGAGGAACCAATGAAAAAATTTTGGTTTGCGATGATAAATTTGCTGTTATAGGAAGTTGGAATTGGCTTTCTCACCCTTACAGAGAGCCGTGTAGAAGGTTATTAATCAATCCCAAAGTTCAAATCCGCCGCGAGATGAGCATACAACTTTCTGATTCATCGTTTATTGCCGATTTCAAGGCAAGGATTTATAAGTTGATTACATAGTAATTAGCAAACTTTACGTAAAAGAAAAGACAACCCGAAAACCAAATTCCTTGTCAGTGATGGTTGGATTTTCGGAAAAGCGAGATGCAGAACGACACAAATGAGGAAAAGAATCCCAAGAACCACCGCGTAAAATTCTATATTCCTCATTGCCATTATTTAGCCATGCACTACCATCGAATGGTGCACCTTGATAATTTTCATGTTCGCAGTCAGCACACCATTCCCAGACTAACCCGTGCATGTCGCACAGTCCAAAAGCATTAGCTGGGAAACTACCAACATCGTTTGTTTGCTTGCGCTCAACTTTATTCATGCTCTGGTCTTGTTCACAAAAATTTGCCAAATTAGTTGTGATTGTTCCACCAAAGTGAAATGGGGTTGCTGTTCTAGCTCGACAAGCGTATTCCCATTCGGCTTCGCTTGGTAAACGATAAACCCGTTTTGTTTCCTTCGACAGTCGATCGCAAAACTCCTCAGCATCATACCAAGAAACCCGTTCAACGGGTCGATGATCTCCTTTAAAGCAAGAGGGATTGGGATCGAGGTCATGCTTGATTTTTGGTCGGGATGCGATCGCTCTCCACTGTGCCTGAGTAATGGGATACTTACCCATAAAGAAGGGTTTTACAGTAACTAGATGTCGGGGACGTTCATCCTCGCGGGATTCAAGTTCTTCTTGGGGCGCTCCCATTGTAAATTTACCACCTGGGATGGAAACCATTTCCAGCTCAACTGCACCGCCCAAACTGTCTATGAAGTGCTGCGCCTGTTTACAGCAAGGGTTAACTTCTCTCCCCTTAGCATCCACCTTTACTACTTCAAATTCAAATGTTGAGATTACTGGGGGAGAACACAGGGGTGGGATTACTGCTGCATTTCTACTGGCAGTAGAACTTGGAGGTGGAACTCCATGAATTTTTCGACTAATTTGTTCCTGCTGATCAGGCGATGCGATGAGAAAAATATTTTGCGTGGCAATATTCTGCGTGACGAGCTGCTGATTAATGTCCCCGACAGTCAGACTGCCACCGACTGTAATCTTGTTCAGCAGGTTCTGCTGAGTTTCTGGGCTTGGGTCATCTCCTGGCTGATTATTTGTCACCTCGATTTTCCTGGGTTATGTCACCAACTTTCGCATCACTTCCAACTTGCCAGTCTCTGCCTAGCAACTGCTTGGCAGAGGTTTGCCCCTCTTTGATTTGTGTAATGTTTCCTAAGTCTAGCTTCCCTGTGATCCGCAGTTTATCCAAAATCACTTGCACGGCGGGAGATTGAGACTGAATTTGGTTAACCAATTCTGTTAACCGGGCAGCAAACTCTCGATCTTCTTCCATCTGGCTTACCAATTCCGCTTCAAGTACCTGCACATTAGCCTGAGTTGGATTTGCTTCTGCTCGTGTCAGTAACCCGCCTGTACCAGCTACTTGCAATTGGCCTTGGACAGTCTGATGTACAGTCTGAATTGCTTCTGCACTTTTTTCCCAGACAGCTTCGCCTATGTTTTCACCAACTTTCTCCAAAACTTTGGGCAGTATTACCGTGATAACTGTTCCAGCAACAACAGACAATGGATCGATCATGTTTTTGTTCTCCCGTTACGGTTTGAGTAAATTTCTTTGAAAATAGTAGATTGAGGCTTATACCACTTTAGGGTTGCTTATCACAAAAGTACAGCTTTTGATCTACTTATAGCAGCCGACAGGCAGATGAGAACAAAAATTGAATAAAGGCTATCCAAGCGTTTGATGGCAGCTTGTCCTCACAGCTTAGACAAATGGTATAGTAATTATCAAATATTAGCCCGCAACCGCAATATTTTTAACAAAGTGTTGAATTGATCGGGCAAAGGGGCGATCGCCTCTATTAATTCTCCTGTTACGGGATGCTGCAATGTCAGCCGCCATGCGTGGAGGGCTTGTCCGGTTAAATTGACGCCGATAGAACGGTTGGAACTGTACATCGGGTCGCCCACAATCGGATGTTTTATTTCCGCTGTATGGACGCGAATTTGATGGGTGCGGCCGGTTTCTAATTGATAGTGCATTAAGCAATAGTTGCCGATTCTTTCTTTGATTGTCCAGTGAGTAACTGCGGGGCGACCGCCTTTTTCTACTGGTACTACTGCCATTTTTTTGCGGTCTGTGGGATGCCGCCCGATGGGTAGGTCTATTGTGCCTGTTTCGGTGTTGGGAGCACCGTAAACTATGCCTAAATATTCGCGGCGGGCGGTTTTGGTTTTGAGTTGGGCTTGCAGGTGTTGGTGGGCGATGTCGGTTTTGGCGATCGCGATCGCACCTGTTGTATCTTTGTCTAATCTGTGTACGATTCCCGGCCGCTGAACTCCGCCTATTTCTGCTAGGGGACAGTGGGCTAAGAGGGCGTTGACTAATGTACCGTCTTGGTGTCCGGCGGCTGGGTGGACGACTAATCCGGCTGGTTTGTTGATGATAATGAGGCTGTCATCTTCGTAGAGGATGTCGAGGGGAATTGCTTCCGGCTGCAACTTTGTGGGCTCGGTTTCGGGTAAAGTGAGGTGGATGCGATCGCCCGTTTTTACTGATATTTTTTTCGATGTGCAGGTTTCGTCGTTGACTTTGACGTTGCCTTGTGATATTAGAGTTTGGATTCGCGATCGGGATAAGTCCGGTATCTGGTTTGACAGCCAAATATCTAATCGCTGATTGACATTACTGCGATCGAATTCCTCTGTATTTTCTACTGTGTAAATCTGTGCCGCAGTGTCTGTTTCTATCATTTACTTTTTACTATTTTTTGCCAAGTGTGTAAAGCAAATATCGTCATCATAACATCTGTGAGTTAGTTCGCGATCGCACGGGCAGCGAGAAACCGGGTTTTTTCACAGCAATACTTCCTTTGGGCGCGCAGACTGGGTAAAAAACCCGGTTTCTTTGGTCGGAGTGGTTAAGTCGTTTGAGTATAATCGTCAATTCTATCGACAATTATCGCAGTGGCCGCAGCGCATTGATTTAGCTTCCTTGGCAAACCCAAAAGCTTGCAGCAAAAATTGCCACCTACACTCGCGATGTTTGAGATATTTAGCCATTTCTTCCGCTGCGGTAAAATTTAATTTTTCCGCTTTTTGCTGGGGAGATTTATCGATCGCATAATTAAAAGGATCTTGCCATGTTAATTGTCCGCTACTGTGCAAGATTGAAAGGGCGATCGCACTTTCGGGAAATTCGCGGGAAACTGCTTCTATATCGCCTTTAACTGGCAGTTTTTTGGCCAATTGCTGAGCTTCTCGGTATTGCGATCGCAATTTATCTTGAAAAAATTCCTTTCTTTGTTTATCTTCAGGATAAAGCAAACCCGTAGGTTCGCTAATCAATGTCAGGGCGATCGCCGATTTGCCGTCGCGTCCGCCTCTACCAATTTCCTGAATGTATTCCGATAATAGCAAAGGTGCTTGAAAGTGAACCACCCACCGGACATCGGGCTTGTTAATTCCCATCCCGAATGCTGACGTACAAGTCACGAATTTAATATCATTGTTCAGCCAAGCTGTTTCTATTTTTCGTCGTGATTCTGGACTCAAACCTGCATGATATGCTGCTGTTTCATAACCTGCTGCTTCCAACAAATCCGCCAAATTTTCGCTATCTTTTCTGGTGCGGACATAGACTAAACCTGCTTGATTTGGTCGCTCTTTGATAAAATTTAATAATTGCTGCTTGCGTCCTCTCGGCGTCCAGACAGTCTGCACTTGCAGGTGCAGGTTAGAACGGTAGGGACTTAGCAGAAAGGCTTCGGGCTTTTGCAGTTGCAAGACATTTTTGATTGTCTGCTGTGCTTCCGGGTTGGCGGTAGCGGTGAAAGCTGCGATCGCAATTTTACTGTTTGCTGGTTTAGCTTTCAACAAAGCCGACCGCACTGTTCCTAAACGGCGGTAAGCTGGTCGGAATGTATCGCCCCACTGCACTAAACAGTGAGCTTCATCTAATATTAAACCGTTGATTTGGATCTGTGGCTGACTGATAATTTCCCAAACAGGTTTGCTGAGTAATGTTTCGGGAGACAGGTACAGCAACCTTAATTTGTTTTGTTGCAGCGACTGCATAGTTTGTCGGCGCTGCGCTGTTGGCAATTGACTGTGGAGGAGGGAAGCGGGAAGATTGCGTTCGCGCAATTCTTGCACTTGATTTTCCATCAGTGCGACTAACGGCGAAACTACCAACGTTAAGCCTGTTTGTAACAAAGCTGGCAGTTGAAAGCAGATTGATTTGCCGCCACCTGTCGGCATAATTATAATTGTATCTTTTCCGGCTAATAAACTACCGACGATTTCTCCTTGGGGCGGTCGAAAGTCGTCGTATCCCCAGATTTTTTGGAAGGCGGTGCGGGCTTGATTTAATGATACTGGTTCTGGTTGGTATTTCATTTGATTTATCCCCAAATCAGACGTAATGTGAGCAGTGCGTGCCCGACATAATTAAATTTTGTGTAAGTCCTGATGTACCAATAAACCGGGTGGCTGGTTTCATAGTATGCAAGTATCGAGCTGGATAAGTGTTAATTTAATAACAGTTAATAATTTTACTTTTTGAATTATGAACGCAAGCACGTTAAGCGAAGTTTTCAGCTATCGCCAAAAGACTTGTGATCTTTTCGATACCGCAGGTCTAGCAGAAGCAGTGCATGAAGATGGTTTTGCGCTGATTCCTGGTGTACTCACTCCGTCGGAAGTGGCGCAAACCAAGGAAGCACTCGATCGCCTGCAACCCTTCGGACTCGACGGTAGCAGTTGGAGTGAATTGAACCAGCATTTTAAGTGCGTTTTTAATCGCGATCGGCTGTGGCTTTCCTATACCGATCGACCGGGAATAATTGAGTTAGCAGAAGCATTAATGGGCAGCGATTGCCACATTATCGGCATGACTGCGTGGAAAAGCGGACCCGGTTATGACGGTTGGCGGGTCCACGTCGATCAGGTATTTGTACCCGTGCCCGAAAGCGTGTTTGCCGTTAGCGCAGCCCTCGGAGAGGATCGCACTTTTCAACTGCCAGTATGGATTTGTACAGCCCATTTCTATCTCAGCGACATTGCAGAAGACCTCTGTCCTACCTACATTATTCCCGGCAGTCACAAATCTGGTCGCAAACCCGATCGCGGAGAAGAAACTTGGAACGGACATTCCCCAGAACCAGTTTTGTGCAAAGCAGGAGATGTGCTGTTTTTCCGCAGTGAAATTTGGCACTCCGGCGGCAAAAATACGACAACAGATGGAACTCGCTACTTACTGCAAGTGCATTATTCCCACCGCAACATCGCGCAGAAATTTTCGCCTTGGCCGTGGCAGTTTAACCCCGAAATTATCGCTACCGCTACAGAACGCCAACTGCGGCTTTTAGGCAAACATCCTGAGTCAGATTACGGTTAAGATAAATTATGAATTTTGTTTGAGGCGCGATCGATAAATAAACAGGAAATGTCATATTTATTTAAGAGTTGGAGTTTTGGATTTGAGATTACGATCAATTCTAGAGGCTGGTAAATCTCCGAATATCTTGAGCAATCCAAAATCCAAAATCCAAAATCTCAAATCGCCTAAGATTGACCGTCCCGGCGGCCGAGCTCGTACACGCCGCCACCAATACAGGCGATCGTACCCATAGATACCGCCCAACCAGTGCCCAGAGACAATTCAACGCCCCAATTGCACAATCCGCCCACAATCAAAAAGGGCAAAATGCTCAATAGGGAAGCGTAAAACGCATTTTGAGCTTCTCTGGCTTGGCGGGTTCTTTCAAACTCGGCTTCCGAGGTGTAGAGGGATCTCTCGGCAAAATTCATCCAGCGGTTGAGTTGCAGGATTACCCATTCTGTCACGGGCGACAGGCCCCAGTACAGGGCCAAAGACCACAAGGACGCACCGGCGATCGCAGTTGCATCTATGGCAAAACTAAAGGGAAAAATTTCAGTAAGCATTGCTTGATGTCTGTTATGAATTTGAAATTTTGGATGACATCCAAAATCCCCGAACTTAACTATAGTGTCAAGCAAAAGCTTGATCGAATTCAACCGCAGCACGAATTCCTCGGCCAATTTTTTTTTATCACCCCTGGGCATTTACCCGGAAGCCTTGACACGGGTTTTGGATGGAGTAAGATACACGTTGTTGATAAACTGATTCGCGATCGCGGGTAGAGCTCAAAGCCAATCTTGCAGCGAATTGGCATAATTTACATCTTGCACCCTTCTGAGAAACGGGCAAGATGCCCGTTCCACAAAGAATGATTTTTTTGTGGGGGGGGCCGGAAAGCCCGCCCCTGAAAGCTTTATTGACAAGGGTGCAAGATGTGAGCCTAAAAGACAACGCAAACTCGCACACACATTTAACTTTGAGCCGTGAAAAAAATCCTGCAAGACTCTAGAGGCCCGCTGACGGCAAAACGCTTTTTTCGTCTCAGACATATGCTGCTGCTGGCACTTTCGATCGGCATTGTGTTGATCAGCCCTTATTTGCAGCAGCAGGTAGTCAAAGCTCAGTCAGGCTTACCAAGCAGAGTAGCGACGGGTAATTTGTGGCAAGAAGCTTCTTTTCCAGTCGAAAACTTTGAAACATACACTTCCGCCTTCGGCCCCCGTGGCGGGGATTTTCATTACGGTTTGGACTTGGCCGCCCCGGAAGGCAGCTATATCCGCAATTGGTGGGGCGGGCAAATTGTGGAAGTTTGGGAAGATGGCCGGTGCGGCACTGGTATGGTGGTGCGATCGGGAAATTGGGAACACATCTACTGTCACCTCAGAGGCCGAGTGCTAACGGCTAACGGCGGGCGTTATTATACCGATCGTGAAGGTACTGTGCAAATTTGGCAAGGTCAAACAGTGCCTGCGGGTGCGAGAATTGCCAGAGTTGGGATGACCGGCCGCACGAGTGGGCCTCACTTGCACTGGGGATTGAAGTACGGCGGCCGCTGGGTAGACCCGGCTTTGGTACTCCGGGAAATGTACGCGCAACAATCTTAATTAGTCAGTTGTTAGTAGTCATTAGTCATTAGTCATTAGTCATTAGTTAGTAGCCATTTTTCTTGGTTTGTAGTAAGGACTAAAGTCCTGATTTTTTCGAGAATGAGGAATAAAGTCCTCACTACAAACTTGAATAACTAATGACTTATGACTCTTTACGTTGGTGCTAACTCTTTTTTGGTCAACTCGGTGTACCGATCGACAATTTGGCGGAATTCATCGCCGTCGATTGTTTCTTCATCCAACAGCGCTTCGACAAGTTTGTCTACCAAAGCGCGGTTTTCGCGGATAATTCGGCGAGCTTCTTCGTAGCACTCAAAGGCAATTTCCCGGACTTGGCGATCGATCTTAATTGCCATGTCTTCGGAATACTCGGATCGCGAATTCCAGTTTTGGCCCAAAAACACCTCATTGTTCGGACTTTCCAAAGCCACAGGCCCCAAATCCGACATTCCATAAAGCGTTACCATCTCCCTCGCGAGACTGCTAACTTTTTTGAGATCGCTACCGGCACCGGTGTCGATTTCAGCATCGCCATAAATTTCTGCTTCCGCCGCCCGTCCCCCCAAAGCTACTTTAATTCGGTTTAACAGCAAAGCCCGACTCCTCAAACCTTCGCTGTCGAGCATTTCGTCGTCAAGCACAAAGCTAGTAAAGCCTTCGACCCCGCCGGAACGCGGAATAATCGTTACTTTTTCAACTGGATCGGCATTTTTGAGCATGGTCGCGACTAGCGCGTGTCCGACTTCGTGGTATGCTGTCATCCACTTTTTCTTGCTGTCGAGCAGCGGGTTGAGGGTAAGCCCGATCGTGATCCGGTCGATCGCGTCGTGAACTTCTAAGTTAGTAATCGTGTCTTTGCGACGCCTCGCAGTGAGAATAGCTGCTTCGTTGAGCAAGTTTGCCAAGTCGGCGCCGGAAAAGCCGGGAGTGCGGCGGGCGATCGTGTCTAGGGCAACTTCTGGGTCGAGTTTTTTGTTGCGCGCGTGAACTTGCAAAATCCCCAAACGCCCTTTGTAACTGGGTAAATCTACCGTTACTTGGCGATCGAACCTGCCGGGTCGCAGCAGGGCGGTATCGAGCACGTCGGGGCGGTTAGTAGCTGCAATCACAATCACGCCACTGTTACCCTCAAAGCCGTCCATTTCTGTCAGCAACTGGTTGAGAGTTTGTTCGCGTTCGTCATTGCCGCCGCCGATACCAGCGCCACGCTGCCTTCCTACGGCGTCTATTTCGTCAATGAAGACGATGCAGGGGGCATTTTCTTTAGCTTTGCGGAACAAGTCGCGGACGCGGGAGGCGCCAACTCCGACAAACATTTCGACAAATTCGGAACCGGAGATGCTGAAGAAGGGGACGGCTGCTTCGCCTGCGATGGCTTTTGCCAGCATTGTTTTACCGGTTCCGGGAGGCCCGATTAACAGAACTCCTCTGGGAATTTTGGCGCCAATGGCGTTGAAGCGTTCGGGTTTTTTGAGGAAGGTTACGACTTCTTGCAGTTCTTCTTTAGCTTCTTCGATGCCTGCTACGTCGTCGAACATCACGCCGGTTTTAGCTTCCATTTGGAAACGGGCTCGGGATTTGCCGAAGTTCATGGCATTTCCTTGAGATTGGGTCGATCGGCGCAGGATTGCCATCAGCACTGCCAACACTGCAAAAATCACTAGCAAGTTTACTACTAAACTGACTGCGGCGGCGTTGTCGGCTGTTTGTTTGACTTCAAAGTCAATCTTTTTGGCGCGGATTTGCGAGTACAGTTCTCGGTTGTTGTAGTCGAACAGACTAACTGATTGTGTTTGATCGCTTTTTTGATTTTTTAGCCTAACCTTGGCAGTTTTTTGAGTTTCGTCTACTTCGACTCTACTGACTTGCCCTTTTTCTATGTTGTCGATCAGTTGGCTGTAACTCATGGTGTTTGGCGCGCTCTCGGCAAACACCGGGGTCGAGAGCAATATTCCTTGAGAAATCACCATACTGCCCAGGATACGCCAAAGATTCCGTCCTGGAATTGATTTTTTAGGATTCTGGCTCGATTTGTCTTTGTTTACAGCTAGATGCCCCAGCCATGCGTGTTTCCAAGAATTTTTCATATTGCTTTGCCCAAGGTTGAAGACTGCCAAGATTGACCGCTTGTGGTTTGCTACGTTCATTTATTTTAACAAGATGGCGGGTGTTGGATGGGTTTATCTCTGGCGGGCATCTTAAGAAACCCCTCAAAATAGTGGCTTGTGAACGCTCCGAGTCTGTTTTCCCTTACCGGGCTTATGAGCACTCACCCCTCCTACCCATAACCTTCTATTCTTCCTTCTATTTTCTACATCGGAAACTTTACTTGACAGTTGCCGATCGAACTTGCTATGTTAATCATACTCGTAATGAGTACGTTTTAGAGAAGCAGTTATTGTTTTTAAGCTTTATGGTAAAAATTGTCGGCATTGGTGGAAGTTTGCGGGCTGGCTCCTACAGCCAGTTAGCGTTGAAGGTGGCAGCAGAACGGGCGCAAGCCCTGGGCGCGGAAGTTGAAATATTCGATTTGCGATCGCTCAATCTGCCATTCTGCAATGGTGAGAATGATTATATCGATTATCCGGATGTGGAAAAGCTGCAGAATGCGGTTAAGCAAGCCGACGGCTTGATTTTGGCAACGCCGGAGTATCACGGCAGCATCAGCGGTGCTCTCAAGAATGCCCTGGATTTGATGAGTTTTGAGCATTTGGACGGGAAGGTTGCGGGTTCGATCAGCGTTTTGGGAGGGCAAGTTAACAGCAACGCACTCAACGATTTGCGCGTGATTTTGAGATGGGTACACGCTTGGGTAATTCCCGAACAAATTGCGATCGGACAAGCTTGGAAAGCTTTTAGTCCGGATGGTAAATTGTTGGATGAAAAACTGTCTGAAAGGTTCGACGAATTTGCTCGGAGTTTGGTAGAAAATACGCGGAAGTTGCGAGGAATTTCGTAATTTTATCTCATGACAAATGCAGTCCGGGATGCAACTGGCCTATTCTTCGGATGCGTCAGTTGCAATAATTGCTCGATTTGAAGAGGTTTTGTCTCTAGTAGAGTACCCGACAAGCTGTAATGTTAACTGTTAACAGCCAACAGTCAACTGAATTAAAATGGCATATCGATCATGTCTCCGAAAGGATGGGGTACGTCGATCGGCATTCTTCCGGGTTTTGACTCATATTTGTCTATCCACTTTTTGGCCAATTCCAAAGCTTCCTCCTCAGTCTTGGCATTTTGGACGGCGACGTGGCGGTTGCCGTGGCTATCCCAAACCTCGACGTAGAAGACTTTCTGGGATTGAATAATCCAACCTTTATAAGTGTCTGCTGGTTCCATAGTTAGAATCCTAAAATAATCGGGTGGGGAGTTCCACTGGCTAGCTAATTGTAAATATTGCCCTGCATAAAATGAATTTTACGGGGGTTTCTATAGTATTTTTGGAAAAAAGTCAGTTTTACGGTTAACCTCATGACTAGACTCCTGAAGCAATTATTTAACTGGAGAAAATATCTCCAACCTTTGGCAGCGACGATCGCGATCGTCCTAATCGCATCCCAGATGGCGGTATTGCCGGCATTGGCGACGGGCGTGTACGAAATACCGGTGTTGTCGGCGGGCGATCGAACTTGGGTGTTCGACAAAGGCGACGTGCTCAGCCGCAGCAGCGAAAGCAATATCAGCAGCGTACTCGACAACCTGGAAAACAAAACAGGAAAACAAGTCAGGTTTGTCACCATCCACCGCTTAGACTACGGTGAAACGGCTGCCACTTTCACCGACCAACTGTTTGAACAGTGGTTTCCCGCAAAAGAAGACCAGACTAACCAAATTTTACTCGTTCTCGACACTGTTACCAACAGCGCGGCAATTCGTACCGGGGAAGGGGTGAAATCCCTGCTAACCGATGAAATTGCCCAGAGTGTGGCAGGGGAAACCGTGCAAGTGCCGCTACGGGAAGCGAATAAATACAACGAGGCATTTTCGGCTGCAAGTACGCGCATTGCAACTGTTTTGTCGGGCGAACCCGATCCGGGTCCTCCTGAAGTTGTTGACAACATTCAAGTTGAAGGCACGTTTAAAAAAGCTGAAGAAACAGACCAAGGGAATGCCACAGTTGTTGTGGTTGTGCTGTTGGTATTGGCGACAGTGATTCCGATGGTGACTTATTTCTGGTATCAAGGTTTTTCGTGATCGGTGCTGCTAAATCCGATCTGTTGCCGTTTTGTCAAGAAATTCTGGCAGGGCTGCACTAATCTTGAACGTATTCTCGATCGCTCAACAATGCAATTTCTGCCCGCACAAATTCCCGTCCCAGATAAGCCGCGTGATCTAACATTGTCACCGGACAGGGGCGGGTTTCTTCTAGGATTTTGACGCAAAGTTCTTTGGCGGTTCGGCCGGTAAAAAGTGTGGACTGAGTGCGTTCTACTTTGCCACGGGCGGGGATGGGTTTACCAGTTTCGGGATCGACGGCGAGGCCGCGATCGTCGATGATGTTGGTGAAATGTTTGGCGCAAATTAAGCTGGTTTCGCGATCGAGATAGATGATGAAGTAGCCGCCCGGATCGAGGTCGAGGTGGCGTTTGGATAGGTTGTCATCGATTGCGGTGAGGTTTTCCAAGGTTTGACTCATGGTTGGTGAAAAAAAGTAAACAATAGCTATATTTTTTTTGCTATTTCTAGTTTAGTCGGCTGTGGGACAAGTTTGGCAGGTTGGTTGGTTGAATGCGGGGGGAAGTTTCGGGCGATCGACAATTCCTGCAATTTGCCGATCGCTCCTATGCTACAGTCGATCGGACTGGACAGATAAATTGATGAGTAAACTTAAGACGCGATCGCTGTTATATCACGGACTCCTTCAAGAAGTCTGGGCTCGGGGAATTCTGTTTTTTTAGCCATTGCTCACTTATCTAGGATGCAAAATCGGTTATTCTTGTATAGATGATTTGTTTGTGTTAAAGCTGAGCCAAAATGAAATTTATAGATTTGTTTTCAGGAATAGGAGGTTTCAGACAAGGGTTTGAAAAAATCGGCTTTAAATGCGTTTTGTCCTGCGAAATTAACAGCAAATGCCGACAAGTTTACACGGAAAATTTCGGTGAGATTCCTTTTGGAGATATCAGTAAAATTAATCCCGTCGAGTTAGAAGACTTTGATATTTTAGTCGCCGGGTTTCCGTGTCAACCTTTTAGCATCTGCGGCAAAAAGCTCGGTTTTGAAGATACTAGAGGCACACTGTTTTTCGAGATTTGTAAAATTATCAAAATCAAGCAGCCTAAAGTTATCGTTCTCGAAAATGTAAAACACTTAATCCATCATGACAAGGGAAATACATTAAAAGTAGTTATTGCTAGTCTTAGAGAGTTGGGGTACAGCGTGAATTACAAAATGCTGAATGCTAAAGACTTTGGAATTCCTCAACATCGTGAAAGAATATTCATTATTGCAACTAAAGGTAAAGAATTCAATTTTTCTCGACTTAAAAGTAAGTTTCCTCCGCAACTTAGGGAATTTCTAGACGAGACAGGGGATTTTGAAATATTGGATAAATCTGAGTATACTTTAATTGAGTCTCCGAAAAAGCAAGATTCGGGACTTTTGTTCGTAGGTTACAGAAATAAAGGTACTTGGAAAACTGGCGTGAGGCCAAATACAGAACATTTATCGAGGGTTCACAGACAGCCTAATCGCATTTATTCGGTAGATGGAGTGCATCCCACAATTCCTTCGCAAGAAACATCGGGCAGGTTTTTTATCTACATTCCTGAGCAAGATATTGTGAGAAAGTTGACGCTGAAGGAATGTTACCGTCTTATGGGTTTTCCTGAAGATTTTAAGAGTTATCAGAGTGCCGGGGAAAGTTACAAGCAAATTGGGAATTCGGTTTGTGTACCGGTTGTGGAGGCGATCGCACAAGAAATAGTAAGTCAAAATTTATTGTATGATGAAATGAAGGGATTGCCAAGAGAAATAAATGAATATTTACAGGTTGCTCTTTTCTAACAGCACTTACGCAAGTGTGCCACTCCCATCGACTTGTAAGGTGCGTCAGACGGGTGTAGAGAGCGACGGTCGAGGATTTTGGTTCTGACGCACCCTACTAATACAGGACTAAGATTAAATTCCTTAATTCGATCGCCAGTTTCATTTTAACACAGCCTCATGCTGTGAAATTTGCACTCAAAACTCCGAGCGTTGACTGTCGATCGATATTTGTATGAACACGGCAGTACGGTGCCCAAATCCTAATATATTGGGAGGGATAAAGCACTGGTGTCCGCGATATTTGCAAGGACACGGCAGTGCCGTATCCCTACCGAAAACTCTAATTAATGAAATTTTTAAGCTTGTAGTTGGGATTCAGAGTCTGCCGGCGCTGAAGCGCAACTACAAACCTCGATTAGGCGGGAACTTGGATTTTTTCGGTGCCGGCAAGTTCAAAGGCTGCGTGAATTGCTTTCAAAGCAGTTACTCCTTGTCCTTCATCCACAACGCAGCTAATTTTAATCTCGGAAGTGGCAATCATTTGAATGTTGATTTGCTGGCGGGAAAGCGCTTCAAACATCTTTGCCGCTACTCCCGGATGCGCTACCATCCCGGAACCGACAACGCTAACTTTGGCTATTTGTGTATCGACTGCTACTTCGCCCCATCCAAATTCGGGCGCGGCTTTTTCGAGGGCTTTTTTAGCAGCTTCGGCGTCAATTTGTGCTACGGTAAATGCAATGTCGCGAGTTAATATGCCGTCAATATTGTGACAGCGCTGCGATTGAATGATTGTATCTACGCTGATATTTTCCTCGGCTAAAAGTCCGAACAGTTTTGCTGCTACTCCGGGGCGATCGGGCAATTGGCGAATTGCTAGACGCGCTTGATTGAGATCCAACGCAACGGCGCGGACTGCAGGCGGTTTGTGAGAGGATGAACGCAGCCCAATAGGGGAGTTGGCAACATCAAATGTTTTGCAGAGTTCGGCAACGGCCCGATCGCAATCTTCAGCATCGATCGCACAACTAACTTTTACCTCGGAAGTGGAAATCATTTGAATGTTAATTCCCGCATCCGCTAAAGTCTTAAACATCTGCGCGGCTACCCTCGGACGACCGATCATTCCCGCACCCGCAATGCTAACTTTAGCTATTGGCCGCTCTTCTGCTTTCACTTCCGGTTCTCCCAATTCGGGGCGAGAATTCTTGCCGAGGGCGGGGATAATTGCATCTGCAACGGCGGCGGCTTGTTGCAGAGATTTTCGCGTCACTGTGAAGGCAATATCGTTAGTATTTCCTTCATGAATTGACTGAATAATTAAGTCTACATCGAGGTTTTGCTGCGCGATCGCACCAAACAACCGCGCTGCTACGCCGGGGCGATCGGGCAAACGCAGCAGCGACACCCCCGCCTGATCTAAGTCAAATTCCACCGCATCCACCGCTTTTGCGAGCTCCAAGCCCTCCAAAGGACGGGGTTGCGGGGGTGGGGACACTACCCGCGTACCGGGGGCGTCACTCCAGCTAGAAAGCACTACCAGCGGCACGCCGTAATTCTTGGCAATTTCTACAGCGCGCGGGTGGAGGACTTTTGCGCCCAAACTCGCCAATTCCAGCATTTCGTCGCAGGTGATTTCGTCCATCAATTGCGCGTCGGCAACCAAGCGCGGATCTGTAGTCAGAATTCCGGGAACGTCAGTATAAATTTCGCACCTGTCGGCCCGCAGCGCTGCAGCCAAGGCTACTGCTGTCGTGTCGGAACCGCCGCGGCCCAAGGTGGTAATTTCCAATTCTCCGGCATCGGCGATGCCTTGGAAACCGGCAACCACAACGACTTTACCGCTTTTTAACTGGCTTTCAAGCCGATTTGGGTCAATTCGCAAAATCCGGGCGCGGGTGTGGGCCGCTTCGGTGACAATGCCGACTTGGGCGCCGGTGAGGGAAATTGCGGGCTGTCCCATTTCCTGCAATGCCATGCTCAAAAGTGCGATCGAGACTTGTTCGCCAGTGGAAAGCAACATATCCATTTCCCGCTTGTTGGGATTTGCGGAAATTTCCTTGGCGAGTTTAACTAAACCGTCGGTGGTTTTGCCCATCGCTGAAAGTACGACAACGAGAGAGTTGCCGAGCTGTGCTGTTTTTACTACTCGTCTGGCTACTTCCAGAATGCGATCGACTGTACCAACCGAGGTTCCGCCATATTTCTGAACAATTAGTGCCATAGGACTTACACAAAAAGTGATGCAATACTTAAGTTAATATACGCAAATTTTTGATAATAACCGATGAATGTTTATATCGTTTCTGAGGAGGCTGCTAGGCGATCGGGTTTTTACAGCACATGATATTCCTAGGGACACTGAATTGCCGTGTCTCTACCGGAATCGGCGACTTATGCGACTTTAGCTTTTTGATTGAAGAATTGAATAATTGCGAATAACTTATGAAGAACCCAATCCCGATAATCATCAGTCATCCCCAATCTAAAATCTAAAATCTAAAATCTAAAATCGAATTACTCACCTTCTAACTCTCGCAAACGCACTTCCAAAGCTTGAATTCGCAACTCAGCTTCTATGCGCCTTTGTCGTTCTCGTTCTGCTTCTGACTGCGCTTGTTCTGCCCGTTCCTCGGCCGCCGGCAGCAAATTCCCGGAGGCATCCCACCAGCGCAGCCAAGGCAGTTCTACACCCTGATAAACCCCTTGCCAAATGCCTAATTCCACTCCTATTTGTGCGATCGCGTAATGTCCCCGCTCATTTTGTGCAACTAATTCGAACCGATCTTCTACCAAATGATACACTTCAACTTGTGCCTTTTTGACTTCATAAATGCCGTAAAACGCAGGTCGAATTATCCGTTCGTAAATCCAGAATTTGCCCTGGCGAGGAGTCCTATCTCTTTCTTCACTGCCATCACCAGAAACAAATTCAAGTACAATCCGAGGCGGCATTAATTCCTGCCACATGACATAGGAGCGGCGAAGATTTCCGTCAAGAGTTGGCGGCACGTCGGGCACGTAAAACCAATCAGGTGCTTCGGCTCCTCTTTCGGGCGGTTCCGGGGGCCGGGCCACTCGCCAGTAAATACCGGAATCTTGACCAATGCAGTATTGTCCGTCGGGATGAATTTGGTCTAAAATGGGTCGAATTGATGTTGTTAACAGGATGCTTTGAGGATGTTGTTGGAAGTTTTTTACAAAAGTACCGTCGGAGTCTGGTAATTGAGTGTGATCAGGGAAATCTGTTGCTATAATTTCTGGTTGTTCGGTGACACTCATGTTGACCTCTTGAACGTTTAAAACTTATATTTATAATTATTGGTTTATAGATTAATAATGATATTATATCATTGGAAACCTTCGGTTGCTCTATAGAAAAATTTCAGAAATATGAGTAAGTACAAGTTAATTATTTTTGACTTCGACGGCACTTTGGCAATTACTCACAAAGCTATTGTATTTTGCTTTACCAAAACTTTTGAAAGTTTCAATGTTACCCCGCCTGCGGCTGATATTATTATAGGTACGATCGGCATCAATTTACCAAATACTTTTAAAATCCTGCATCCGGCGATCGCGGAAAGCGCAATTCCCGAATGGGTTGAAACTTACCGCTCTTATTATCGGACGGAAGGTGAAAAGCAGGTAGATTTATTTAGCGGGACAAAGCAAGTCTTGCAGTTGGCGCGTAAGTCGGGATTGAGCCTGGGAGTTTTTAGCAACAAACACGTTAGTTTTGTTAATTCGTTACTGCAAAAATTGAAAATTCACAGTTTTTTTGATTTAATTTTAGGTGACAACGGAGAAATAATTATGAAACCAAACCCGGCGGTTTTTCACTCGATTATTAAACCGCTGTTTCCGGAATTAGATAACAGTCAAATTTTAATGGTTGGCGATACGGCGATTGATTTGCTATTTGCTAAAAATGCTGGGATAGATGTTTGTTGGGCGGCTTACGGATATGGCGATCGCGCTCAGTGTCTCGCCCTTGAACCGACTTTCGCGATCGACGATATTTCAGAACTTGCTGTGTTCGTTCAACATTAATTTTTACTGGTTTTTTATTAGCATATTTTGAATCGTTTAAGTCCTAGGTTTTTTATTAAAAATATTTCAATAGAGACTCCTGGTATCTGATTTTGGTTCAATAAAAAAAATAAGTGCGCGAATTTGTAAGCTACCTAAACCCTACCAAGTAAACCATACTAAAGATAGAGTGATCCCAAGAAGAGCTATTATAAATTAACAAGTAGGATTCCTTTGAAGGTAGAAGGCACAAGGCAGAAGCAAAGAGAAAAAAACGAGGGAAGCCAGATTTTTTTTAGGTAGAATTTACCGCCCACATTCTGCATAATAGCCTTCTAACTTCTGCCTGTGGAAAACAGGCAATTCTGTTAAAGTCTAGGGTGTGCTGCCAGTCGGGATCTACAATAAACTCAATTTATAGAAACTCATGCAGATAGATATAAGCATTCCTTCTGAAACGCTATCGCCGACTCGTACTGGCGGCACACCGAATTTAATAGAAGAAGTATTTCGGCTGTACGATCGCGCCCTGGCAGCTACCAGCAACGGCATCGCGATCGCGGACGCTACCCAGCCGGACAGGCCTATAGTCTACTGCAACGGGGCTTTCGAGCGGATTACAGGCTACAATCGCAGCGAAATAATCGGGCAGAACTGCCGCTTCCTGCAAGGCCCGGATACCGATCGCGCTGCCGTCGATCAAATCCGTGTGGCCCTGAAAGAACAGCATGACTGCAAAGTAGTTCTGAAAAACTACCGCAAAGACGGCACCGCCTTCTGGAACGAACTCACCATCTCGCCGGTGCGCGACAGCAGCGGGCTCGTTACCCACTTCATCGGCGTCCAATCTGATATCACCGATCGTAAACAAGCAGAAGAAGCCCTCAAACAAGCCGAGGCAAAATACCGCAGCATCTTTGAAAACGCCACCGAAGGCATATTTCAAACCGCCCCAGACGGACGCTACCTCAGCGCCAACCAGGCACTCGCCCGAATGTACGGCTACGATTCCCCCTCAGAACTGATCGCACAATGTTCGGCAAAAAACCTTTACGCCGATCGCACCCGCCGCGCTTCCTTCATGGCAGAAATCAGCAAAAACGGCTCCCTGAAAGAGTTTGAGTCCTGCGTCCGCCGCAAAGACGGCAGCACTACCTGGATCTCGGAAAACGTGCGCGAAGTCCGCGACGAAGGAGGTGAACTCCTTTACTACGAAGGAACCGTCGCCGAAATAGCCGATCGCAAACAAGCCGAAGCAGCCCTGCGAAATCAAGAATACTGGTTGAAAACCGCGATTAACGCCGTGCCCGACGCGATCAACCTCACAGACAGCGAGGGGCGCTGGCTGATTGCCAACGACTGCGCCCTCCAACTTTTGGGCTGGGAAACCTCAGACTACCAGGGCAAAACTACTGCCGAACTCGCTGCCGCCGCCGATCCGAGAGTCAGAGAAATCCTGCTAACTTGGCAGGAAACCGACGAAACCACCTGGCAAGCAGGCACTCTTACCTCCAGCCGCCAAATTGTCTCCTTGCCCACAGGCGGCAGCAATTTGTTTGAAGTGCGGAAAGTGCCGCTGTTCAACCCCGACGGTTCGCGCAAAGGTTTGGCAGTGGCGGGACGGGACATCACGCAGGAAGTGGCAGCGGATGCAGCTTTGCGAGACAGCGAACAGCGGTTTCGGGCAATTTTTGAACGCGCTGCAATCGGCATGGTAGTCGCTACCCTCGAAGGTGTTGCGATCGCCACTAATCCGGCATTTCAAGCTATGCTAGGGCGATCGGAAGCTCAACTGCGGGGTGTCGGTCTCGACGACTGCGCGCACCCGGAAGACGCAGAAGTTTCGCGCCAGTTGCGCCAAGAGTTGGCCGCGGGCTCCCGCGAAGCTTATCAAATCGAGAAGCGCTACCTCCGCCAAGACGGCAGCATCAGGTGGGGACGCCTCAGCGCCTCTGTCATCGACAGCAGTCAGGGAACGCCACAGTTTATTTTGCAAATGGTAGAGGATATTACCGATCGCAAACAAGCCGAGTCAGCTTTGTTCCAAAATGAGGCTAAGTGGCGATCGCTAATTCTCAACAGTTCCGACATCATTACTATTCTCGACGCCAGCGGTCGCATTGTTTACGAAAGCCCTTCTGTAGAAAGAGTTTTAGGCTACGAACCCGATGAACTCGCCGGTCAAATTGCTCTCGATTTGATCCACCCTGACGACCTGCCCTCGGTGATTTCCGACGGCGAAAAACTGATGGCAAATCCAGGCGATCCGATCGCCGTAGAAGGCCGGTTCCGGCGCGCTGACGGTTCTTGGTGTTTTCTCGAAGGTGTCGGCATCAACTTGCTAGCAGACCCCGCTGTGAAAGGAATTGTGATCAACTCCCGCGACATGACGGCGCGCAGGCAAGCAGAGTACCGCCTCAGCAAAATCAACGAGTGCTTTTTGGGATTCACCACCGACGCCGCTGAGAACATCCAGCGGCTGACATCCTTAGCCGGCGAGCTTTTAGGGGGAAGCTGCGCCATCTACAGCCGTTTAGGTGGCGGACTGCTGCACGCAATCGCGACTTGGCAAGCGCCGCCGGACTACCCGCTGGTCGATCGCGCCGAGGGCCACATCTGCACCGACGTATGCAGCAAAGGAAGCGATCGGGCTGTTGCGATTCCTGACTTGCAGAGCACGATCTACGCCCAAACCGATCCCGCTGTCATCCGCTACCAACTGCGAAGCTATCTGGGACAAGCAGTGCGGCTGGGCGACAATTACGTGGGTGCGCTGTGCGTTCTCTACAGCGAGTCGATCGCGTCCACAGAAGCCGACTGCAAGCTGATTGGAATTATTGCCGGGGCGATCGGAGTTGAGGAAGAACGGGCCGCCGCCGCCGATCGCGATCGACAAAAGTCCCAAGAACTGCAAACAGCTTTGAGTGACTTGCAGCAAACTCAAATGCAGTTAGTACAAACCGAAAAAATGTCTTCCCTCGGACAGGTGCTAGCAGGAATTGCCCACGAAATTAACAACCCAGTGGGCTTTGTCGCAGGCAACCTCTGCCACGTCCGAGGCTACGTTCTAGACTTATTAGAAATCGTGCAAGTGTATCGAGAAGAGTACCCGAATCCCCCAGCCACACTTCAGCAACAAGCCGATGATATAGACTTAGAATTTCTAGCAGAAGACCTGCCCAAGTTGCTCAATTCGATGCAGACCGGGTGCGAGCGCATTGTAGAAATCATTCAAACTCTTCGCAATTTCTCGCGGGCAGACGAAGCTAAAATCAAGACTGCCGACATTCACGAAGGTTTAGAAAGTACCTTGTTAATGTTGAACACCCGACTGAAAGCCAAAGCCAACTGGCAGGGCATTAAAGTGATCAAAGAATACGGAGAACTGCCGCAAATAAACTGTCATCCCGGACTGTTAAATCAGGTATTTATGAATGTATTGGCAAATGCGATCGACGCCTTAGAAGAAAGCAGCAACCAAGCCAAAGACACCGGAAATTCTATCTTTCCTACTATTACCATTAAAACTGAAACGATTGATGACAAGAGCATTTTAATTCGGATCAAAGACAACGGTCTGGGCATTCAGGAAGATCAGATAGTGCGTTTGTTTGACCCGTTTTTTACCACAAAACCCGTAGGTAAAGGCACAGGTTTGGGTTTATCAATTTCGCACCAAATTGTCGTTGAAAAACACAACGGCAAATTGCAGTGCTTCTCAGAACCCGGTAAAGGTACTGAATTTATCATCGAAATTCCAATTCGTTGACATCAGGACGAAGCTAATCAGGACATCATGTCAATTCCGGTTGCACCGTCCGTGATTGTTGACTGTTGGCTGTTAACTGTCAGTCGAAAAACTGAATGATGGTTGAGTGTTGAGTGTTAACTCGATTTTACGCCCGACGATGAAGCGCGGATTTGATATCATGTCCATTAATTATGTTCGCATTCGGCTTAAAAACCCCCTTGATTTCTTAGTCCCTCTCAGCTAGGAACGAAAGTTTTTGTAATAGCGATGTCAATCGCCGAGTCTGATCAAGGGGTTTTTAACGCGGATTTGGTATCAGTGGTTTGACACCCTACTAAGAGCGCGGTAATGTGCTCCAGGCGCACCCTAGATAATGTGGTAAGGTGCTCCAGGCGCGCCCTAAATATAGCAGTTTTAAACTGAGTCAGGTACTATGCAGTCAGCACCCCATTACCCATTACCCATGTGTACCTCACTCAACTGAAAAATACTATAATTAGGTTCAAGTAAGTCCTAATGTAGTTAAAAACTAAACTGCGTCCGCAAATTGCCCACAAAAATTGTCGGGTTGTTATCGAAATTATTGGCATTGCCGATCGCGTAAAATGCCGGCACAATCGAAATATGGTCGGTGAGAGGCAAATAATAAGTTGCCTCAATTTCGTACTGCGTGCCGCCATTCCCTCCGCCCGAAACCAGAAACCTCCGGCCGCCAGTAAAGTCAAAAGGTACTAAATACGACACCGTAAGCAAAGCTCCTTCTTTGAACAAATCGGGAAATGCAAGTCCTAACTGATAAGATTGATTTTTGATCGTGCCGTCGGGTCGGTCAGTCTTGGGAAATATATTGGTTTCCGCGTAGCCGTAGCGGCCGAAAAGACCAAAGCGGCGACTGACTAACCAATCGAAATTGAAACTATAAGTATTCGCCGTCGAATTGCCCAGGCGGCCGCCGAAACCGTCATCTGCCACACCGTTCAACGGCTTGCTATTAGGAGATCCAATTAAGCCGCCGATTTGCTGGATGTTGGAACGGCTGTACAAAAAGCGCAAATTAGTCCGATCGCTCGGACTAAATGTTAATTCTGCTGTAGTCGTATTTGTCCCACCAAACAAGCCTTGAGACGGATTGGAAGCGGAATTAAACACTGAAGTGGGCAAAAATTCCGTACTCTCGCCCAAGTAGCCAAAACGCAATTTCAATGCGCGGCCGATATCCCACAAAACCAAAGCACCGGCACCGCGTCTGGTAGCGCTTAACAGAGGGCTGTTGTTAGAATTAAAGCTGCTCGCACCGTCTACGAAAAAGTTAAACCTATTGTTGTCAAAGTAGCGGTAAAAATTAATCCGCGGCCCGACTACTACTTGGAAGCGGTTGCTAAGCGGGAACCGATAGGAAAGTTCTCGCAGAGTAACTTCATTGGGATTTGCTCCCGCAGTTTGATCGAGAAAAGGAGTGCCAAAGGTATTGAACAGACCCGTAGAAGTATACTGATTGGCTGGGGAATTGCCGTTACCTACAGCTAGCTGTGTAATCAATTCGTCTTTCCCTGTAAAAGAAGTAGTGAGGGTCAACCAAACTAACTGGCTGAAAGTGATTTCTGGGTCGTCCACTCTCTGCACAATTGGTCTGTTGGTGACAGGATCGCGTCCGGCAACTCGATCGAGCGGAGCAGCATTTCCATTTGTTGCTTCAACTCGGACTCGCTCGCCCGCAAAAGCTCCAGTCAGGTTAAACCAAGCAAATCCGTTGAGTTTAGTAGTAGTTGAAAATTGGTTGGCTTCTAATTCGGCAGTGCGGGCTTCTAAAGCATCGACTCGACCGCGCAAAGTAGCTAATTCTGCGGCAAATTCTTCTTGCAATCTTTGCAAAGCAAGTAAATCTTCTCGCTTGACTAAATTCCCAGTAGAACCGCCAAGTTGTTTGGTAATTTGGTCTAAGCAAGCGTTTAATCCGGCGGCAAATTCATAGCGAGTCATTGCCCGATTGCCTCGGAATGTGCCGTCTGGATATCCCGCAATGCAGCCGTATCTTTCTACTAGGGATTGTAAGGCTTGAAAAGCCCAATCTGTGGGGCGCACGTCGGACAGTTGGGAAACAGAAGTGACTTGTGCTGCGTCTTCTTGTATGCTGAGGTCATCAGCGGTACCCGTCTCGCTGCTGATGTCGGCAACTTTGCTGGCTTCAGCCACTTGTTGAGACTGAGGAGAGTTTGCAATTTCTAACTCCTGGGGGGGTAATTCGCGAATTGCCCCCGTTATTTCTGGGGCTGTTGTTGCACGATCGACTGTTGCTATATCTGTTTGGGGTAAAGCGCGATTCACCCATGCTGCATCTGTTTGGGGTAAAGCACGATCGACTGTTGCTATATCTGTTTGGGGTAAAGCGCGATCGACTGTGGCTGCATCTGTTTCGGGTAAAGCGCGATCGACTGTGGCTGCATCTGTTTCGGGTAAACTGCGATCGACTGCTGCATCTGTGTCGGGTAAAGCGCTATTCACCCATGCTGCATCTGTGTCGGGTAAAGGGCGATCGACTGCTGATTTAGTCTCTGCGGTGCTCGCCGCTAACGGCGGTATCTCAATCTTAACTGCTGCCAGCGCTGGGTCTGGGGTAGCCTCCGGGACGGCACTCGCTTCTAGCGCAACTTCTGGAGTTGAGGTATCCTGAATTTGAGCTGTTGCGGAGATCGGCCCCAAAGGCACTGCCGCACCAGAAATCAAGAAAGACAGCCAAAAAGCTTTAACAGAGGTTGAATTATTCACCATACCACTCACACCACTTGTTGAAAATTAAATTTGGCCAATCTTAAACGATAAGCTTGCTTATAAATGTGTTTGGTTTAACAAATTCTTATAAATAGTTAAAAGAATTTTAGGAAGCGCTCGATTCCCGATCGCTAATCACTGAAGACTACTGACTCCTGACTAATTCCCCAAATGAAGTTTTTATTAGTTACAGATTTAGACAACACGCTAGTCGGAGATGACGAAGCAACTCAAGTTTTCAACCAGCGCTTGCAATCACAGCGATCGCAAATTTGTTTGGTTTACGCTACCGGGCGTTCTTATGCTTCAACTTGCGAATTAATTGCCCAAAAGCAACTGCTAGCACCCGACTATTTGATCGCAGGCGTAGGCAGCGAAATTTACCAAGACGGAATCCTCGATTTAGATTGGGCGGAATATCTTTCTCAAGACTGGGATAAAATGGCGATCGCCTCTTTAGCTCAGCAGTTTTCCCAGCTTAAACCCCAATCCCTAAAAGAACAAAATCCTTGGAAAATCAGTTATAGTCTGGAACCAGCAGGAGAAAATAGCTCGACTGTCCAGGCTTTGCAGCAAAAGTTAACTGAATCGCGACTGCCAGCTCAAATCATTTTTAGCAGTAATAGTAATGTAGATATTTTACCGCAAACTAGCAATAAAGGCAATGCCCTTTTTTATTTACAAAAGCGCCTACAAATTCCATCTGAGGCAACATTAGTTTGCGGTGATTCGGGCAATGATATCAGTATGTTTGAACAGGCTGTCCGGGGAGTAATCGTTGCTAATGCTCTGTCAGAACTCTTAGAATGGCATCGCGAATGTGGCACTGAAAATCATTATTTAGCAGGTTCTGCTTGCGCTTGGGGAATCATGGAAGGAATGGCATATTTTTGGAAATTTTGATTGCCAAAAAAGCGGTTTGGTTTGTAGTCAGCAGTTAAGTTCTCATACAAATCAGAGGACTGAAGTCCTTAGTACAAACCCACCTCAAGCACCCCAAGTCCTGCAAACCGTTAAAATCTGTTCAGGAATATCAACCGCGTATCGATCGAACCTGCGAGTTGCGATACCATCAGCGTGTACTGCTTTATCAAACCTAATCGAACTTAACTTTAGTTACCTCAAGCGAGTTGAAGTTTATTTCCTAGCCTGTTGGGCGGAACGTAGTGGAGGGAGTCGGCTATCCCAAGATAAGTCGCCTATTCCTCGATCGCCAAAGGTTCTATAGTTAAGTGTAGCGCCTAAACCTAAATTACACTCTCTATAAAAACTTATCTTTCTAGATGAACAAGATGTAGGTTGAGTCAACTATTTGCCCCTTTAGTTCAGTTCGCGAACGCACCGCCACATGGAACAAAATACTTTACCTGTAGAGGTGATTCTCTCTCACCCCCGCCAATATTTAGGTAGCATTCGGCTGGATTGGACGCCACAACCGGGGAACTATCTAGATTTAGAGGGACAAACCTACGCTGTCTTGGAACGCCACCACCGCTATCAACTCAAATCCGGCCGCTACCGACTGCAAAAAATTGCCCTGTACGTGCAGTCGGCCACACCGCCGACGGAAAGAACTTTTGTAAGCGGCATCTGGGTTATCGGAGATGCTAGCTGTCGCTTTAATGCTCGATCGGAAATTCTGCGCTGTGCTGTCAATCCCAATGGCCCGTGCAACTGCTGCTGCGATTACCAACAGTCTTGAACCATCGAGTCAGTACACAATTCCACCTCGCCCAACCGAGAGGGCCGAGAATCTCGGCGTCTCCCTCATTTACCAGAAACTATCACAACCAACTAGCAACTCTGGAATCGAATTTAACTTCTTCAGGCAGGGGGTAATCTATCTTCTGATAGCTGTGCAGCACGTCACGAATGCCAGTATGAATCAAATTTTCTATGTGCAGCAACTGCTCAGAAGAACAGCGAACCTGAACTGTTTGGTTTGACACAGACTCACCGGAGTCGATCGCAGTATATCTATTAGGAACTCGGCTGAGCACATAAGCAATTAAATCCTGTCGCAATCCCGAAGGCGAAAAAGCTTGTTGGTATGGGTGCTTCGGATAAGACTCCAAGATAATTTCTACTTCCTCTGTTACTACAGCTAAGGTAATATTGACAAGATTTTTCTGCATTTTCCCTGTCCCCAAACACTCGTTAACTAATATTTTTGTGCCCGTTCTCGATATCGTCTGATTTCTCATGAATTTTAACCGGCTAATACCGCCAATCGTTCTTCGGTCATCACCAGCTCAAACTCTGAACTTACCTCTTCTATAACCCGCAGCACGTAGCAGGGAATCTTGTCCGATAAAATAGCACTTGCCACCGTACCCGTGTGAATTTCTAAGACTGCTTCAGCAGCAGCTTCAAACATCAGTCGCTGTCCCGGAAACAGCACTCTTTCAAAGTACCAATGAGGAATGTTCCCAATCCGAACCACCTGAACTAGGTTGGTAACATTTGCGTAATAGCACAGAATCTGTTTGTTACCTTTATAAGATAGCTGATCAGACATTAAAAAAATCTCCACACTCTTTCAAAAACTTACTGAGACTTGGCTTTGCCTGTTAGTGGCAATTGCGAGTTTGACTCTTTATCAAACGACCGACTTATTTTTGGGGTGTTATTCGAGAGCAAATCACATCTTCAGTTATTAATTTTTGTAGCATTGAGTTATCCTGCCAACACTTAGAGGTCTGGCGCAGAAACTCCGTTTTTCCCGGTTAAAAAACCCGGTTTTTTTGGTATGCAGGGCCTAGATCCTGACTTATTGAGGTTGGTTGTACTGTAGCAGCAGTTAATTGAAAGTTCCGTCACTTTCCCGAACTCTGCTGACAACAGATTTACTCTTTGACAGCGGAATGGTGCTGAGAGTGCGATCGACCTTAAGATCAAGAGCTTGGAGTAAACTTTATCTAAAAAATATGAGGAAATTATGAAGACCATCATTTTTTTTGATAAATATACTTTTGCCGAAGCAGGGATTACAACAGTTAGGCAAAAACCTGGTTTTTTAGCCAAAAACTTAGCTCCATCTGTGCTCCTGGGTTAAAAAACCCGGTTTCTCAGGGAACTCTGCGTAAATCTTGGGTTAGCAGGCTGAAACCGGGTTTTTCACCCAAAAACTTCGCTGCATCTGTGATTACGGGTAAAAAAAAAACCGTTCTTGATGCCAGTGGGCGTAACCTCTGGAGGAGTTATTCTGCCTGTAAATACGGTGATAGCCGATCAGCTTTGGAGGTAACAAAAAACCCCGACTCCCTGAGATCATCTCTAGAACTTATAGGGAATCAGAGTTTAAATTAACCAATCACCGATCCATCTCAAAGCTAAATCAAAAAAATGAGGAAATTATGAAAATAGCCGGAAAAACTAGAACTTTCCTGAACGCATCAACCCGGTTTAATAACGTAATTGCGTGATTTTCGGAATAATCAAGAGAACCAGAAAGCGGATTTTCGATCGTCATCCGGCTTTAATGCCCTTGATTCTGCCGTCGGGGTGGGCCGACTTTGTTGGTCTAGTAGCGGTTTCAAATGCCGAGTTTGATATGCTATCTGCGATCGCCTTTTACCCCAGTTTAAAGCAACGGTTCCCAACCCAGAATGTCCGCCACTTGCTGTGCCAAACTCAAAGGATCGAAAGGCTTGGCAATCACCCCCGCTACCCCCAAATCAGCAAATTCGCTCAAATCCATCGCCTGCACCTTAGCCGTCAGGAAAATCACCGGAATCCCCCGAGTAGTCGCATTGTTTTGCAGCAAACCAAACAGAGTAAGTCCGTCCATATCCGGCATCATCACATCTAGCAGAATAGCGTCAGGGAGTTGAGTTTCAGCTAAAAGCAATCCTTGGCTGCCGTCGGGGGCGCTTAGTACAATCCAGCCGCCTAAATGTTCCAGACAGGCCTGAATCACGCTGCAGAGGTTTTTTTCATCATCGATGACCAGAATGCGCTTTGCTGACATAATTAAAACTCAAATTTTAAATTAATCATGGTAAACCGAAAAAGGACTTACGCACGCTGCCTCATCAACCGGGTTTCTGGAAAGATATAGCCAAAGGAAGAAGCAATAAAATTAAGAGTTTCAGCACTTAAAAACGTCCTAATCGTCGGGCGCGGTTGATATATTTTGCCGCTCACCTACTTAAACCCTGAACTGAAAAATCGACCTATCAGCCTCCCAAAATCATTCTACCCGCGTGGGTTCCCAGGAACTTGAGCTTTCGCGAGATATTATCAAAGCAATCTCAAACCTCCAAACTTTTTCCCCCTTCGCCTTCCAACGGTGCAGGCACTGTGAAATAGAAACTGCAGCCTTGTGAGACAACACTTTCGACCCAAATTCTGCCCCCATGCTGCTGTACTATGCTGCGACAGATAGCCAAACCCAAACCCGTACCTCCTTTTTGGCGGGAGTCAGAAGCATCGACCTGTTGAAACCGTCCAAAGATAGTTTCTAGTTTATCGGCAGGAATCCCCCGCCCTCGATCTTTGACTTCAAATAAAACCCGTGAAGCGTAGCTATCCCGTAGGGAATCGCCCAAATCTTCCACCCTGACAGTTACTGTACTCCCTGGATCGGAGAATTTAATCGCATTGCTCAACAAATTTACCAGCAGTTGAACGATTCTGTCGGGGTCAGCCCAAATTTGGGCTGTTTCGGGCAAAATCGACAAATCAATGTTATTTTCAGCAGCCAAAGAAAGTACAGCTTCTGCAGACTTCCGCATCAAAACCTGGGCATCGCACCACTGCTTGACGAGGATAACTTGGCTCGAATCGAGCCGCTCTAAGTCGAGAATATCGTTTACCAAACGCACTAACCGTTCGGTATCGCTGGAAGCGATTTCTAACATCTGTTTGGCAGTTTCCGGTTTACTTTTCAGTACCCCAGCCGCCAGCAAACCTAAAGAACCGCGAATGGAAGCAAGCGGCGTTCGCAGTTCGTGGCTGACAATCGAAATAAACTCATTTTTCATTTTTTCAATTGCCCGACTTTCTGTGATATCTGTGACTGTGCCGACGTGACCAATTAGTTGAGATCTGTCGGAAAAAATCGGAGCTGTTTTAAGCCGACAAAACCGGATGGTTCCGTCTCGCTGGATGTGGCGGAATTCGCAGGAAAATTCCCCATCTAGCGATTGCGATTGGGACCACTTAGACAGAATTAGTTTGAGGTCTTCGCGGTGAACAAAGCGCATCCAGCCGTTTCCTAAAGCGGCTGCCTGTGTGAAGTGGCCAATTGCTTGACAGCGAGGATTTGTATAAGTACATTTCCCCTCAGTATCGATTTTGAAAATGCCGACGGGGGAACTCTCGCTCAGAGAGCGAAATAAAGCTTCGCTTTCCCGGAGTTCTGCTTGAGAGCTTTCTAGTTCTCTGGTTCGCTGCAAAACTCGCATTTCTAACCGTTCGTTGAGCTGTTGGAGGGCGGCTTCAGCAAGTTTGCGATCGCTAATATCGCGGTGTACTGATACCCAGTGGGTAAACTCACCATTTTGGTCAGCTATGGGCACAATGCTCATTTCTACCCAAAATTCAGTCCCGTCTTTGCGGTAATTGATCGAGTCAACCCGCGCCGGCTGCCAGGTTTCTAAAGCTGTCCGAATTTGATCGAGACTGGCGCGGTCTGTTTTTTGTCCTTGCAAAATGCGTGGCGTTTTGCCCACAACTTCTTCTAGCGTATAGCCGGTCATCCGCGTGAAAGCTGGGTTGACATAAATAATTCGCGGGCCCGGTTCCTCAATCGGTTCAGCTTCGGTAATTAACACGGCGTCGTTAGTGGTGGTGACTGCTGATTCCAACAGGCGCAACTGTAATTCTCTAGCTTTGCGATCGGTAATTTCTGTAACTGTCCCCACCATCCGCACTGCATCGCCTGCTTCATTGTAAAAAAACTTACCTTTCCCCTCAATCCAGTGAATGCTGCCGTCGGGCCAAACCACGCGGTATTCGTGATAGTAATCTGATCGCTGGGCGATTACCTGATTTATAGCATTCTGAATACTGTTTAAATCTTCTGGGTGAACGCAAGCTACAAACATTTGATAAGTTCCGGCAAAAGTCCCCGGAGCCAACCCAAATAGCTCTTCGTGTTCCCTCGACCAAACAATGCGATTTTTCTGCAAGTCCCAGTCCCAAAATCCGATTTTGGTAGCGGACAAAGCTAAGCTGAGCTGCTGATTGGTTTTCCGCAACTCCATGCTAGTAATCGCCACTCGAAGTTCTCGGGCTATTTCGATTTCGCATAGCTGCCAAGGCAAAGATTTTAACCTCACAGTTTCTTGCCACAACTCAAAGGAATTGCGAGGAGAAATCCCTCGGCTGTCATCCGGCGGTTGAAATTCTATTTGCCCGTCGGGTTGACCAGCCCAGTTGACAGTTTGAATTGCTTCTGAACGGAACCACAAAATGTAATAATTGTGCATTTCGGACAGGGCAAGTACCAGCAAACCGCTAGCAACTTCTTTGTATTTCTCGGATGGTGGATAGAGTTTCGAGAGAGAATCTGTATGGTAAACATCATTATTTATTTGAGTTTTGAGCCAAGCAATTAAGTTTTTACTTTCTACCAAGTCCGGCGTTTGGCCGATGGTTGTTAAATCTTCATTGGCACACACAACTCCACCGGTAGCGCCCACTAATGCTAGCAATTCATCTTGGGATTTCAGTAAACCTTCGACAAAGCTGTGTGATTGAGAGATATTGGCGACAAGTTTATGGCAAATTTCTTTTAAATAAACTGCATATTCCCGGTCTTCGCTATCTTGTTTGTAGGTAATTTCTAGATTCACAAACTTGGCGAGCAGTTCGCAAGCAGTTCTTGTTTCGTAGTTGACATACTTTCGTGTTGGGTGGTGACAGGCGATCAATCCCCAGAGTTTTCGATCTTTGATTAATGTCAATGTCATGCTAGCGCCAACGTTCATATTTTTGAGATATTGAGCATGGCAAGGCGCAACTGTTCTCAACAAAGAGCAGCCCAGATCCAGGGGGCGATCGGTTAGAGGATTGCAGTGAGGAATTAGTTCGACAGGCTGACAGTTAACATCGGGAATAAACCGAATTAAATTCATGCTGAACAGGTTTCTGGCCTGGGGGGGAATATCGCCAGCCGGATAGTGCAGTCCCAATAAAGGAGCCAAACTTTCTACTTTGTCTTCGGCGACAACTTCCCCCGCACCGGTGGCATCAAATTTATAGACGATCGCCCGATCGAAACCGATCATCCTCCGCACTTCTTCCACTGCTGTCTGACACAGCACTTGCAGGTTTGGTGTTTTGTGGATTTTGTCGATCGGCTCTTGGACTAAATTATAACAATTGAAAGAATCGCTCGTTTTTGGGGAAATAACCGGCTCTAGTTCAACAATTAATGTTGAATTTGATTGATGCAGCGTTCCCTCAAAAAAAGACTTGCAGTCTTGACTTTTGAATGATAATCTGATACCGTTACGTTGTTTATCGTTTTCAAATAAAGCTTTTTCAATAGCCTCAATTTCCTCAGTCTCGACAAATTCCTCTAAAAAATTATCCAAAAGTTGTTCGGGGTAAAGGCCCATGGCCTCAAAAGTATTGTTGCTAACTTGCAAAATTTTCAACGCCGGAGATTCCAGCACCAAAAGGATGCCGTGAGGTTGAATCGAACCGGGGGCGTAAATCAGCTCGCAGTCGCTGTGATTGAGAGTGCCTGTGTCTGAGGGCAATACCATTGCTTTCATCTAATTAATACTTCTCTAAATTAGCCTGTGTTCTCGATCGGTGGGCAAGCCTCAATTAACAGCACCGCATTGGAATCACACAACCTAACAATCCCAAGTCTTGGCTAAGGCTTGCTGATTTGTTTCGGACACGCACTGCATATTTGCTCCTAGTTATCCCATTTAAAAAAAAGAATACAACTATAGGTACGTGATCGAAAGCCATATCTTATCAGTCATTCCCAGTTCTTCAATTCTTTAATTCTTTAATTTTTTAAATCTAAAATGGGATTAGCGCTGTGCCTGAGCCAGTCTGTTTCTGAGTTGAGTCCGCTCCAAACGATTCAGGAGGCGAGCAATTAATTCCGGTTTCACGATCGGCTTGTTCACGTAGTCGTCAGCACCTGCGACAAACATTTGGCGCACGATTTCCGACTCGGAATGAGCTGTCAAAAATAGCACGGGGAGCTTGCTCCAGCGCAAATCGTTGCGAACTGCCAAACACAGCTCGATACCGCTGTAACCGGGCATCTCCACATCTAAAATTAGCAAATCCGGACAAGTTGTTTCGAGTACCTCCCAGAACTTTTCGGGATCGTCCAATGTTGTTACTTGAAATCCCCAAGGTTGTAGAATCACTTGCAGTGCAGCCAATAGATGCACGTCATCGTCTACCACCATAACTTTAGCTTCAGCAGGGCCAGTCTGGTCGAGTAGTTGGGCGACTGCTTTGAGTATATCTGCTGGGGGGATAGATTTGTGTAAAAAGCCCGAAGCTCCCAAACGAGCAACTTCTATTCGATCGCTCAATTGATTGTGCCCGCTAAAAACCATCACCGGAATTTCGGGCTTTTCACTGCGGAGTTCGGCTAGGAGAGAAAGTCCGTTTTCCTGAGATCGGGAAAATGTCAAATCCAGCAAAATCGCGTCGGGAGGCTGTTGAGAAATTGCATTTCTTGCCGCTTGCGGAGAGTTGGCGATTTCTATCTGGAAGTCGGAACCGGATGCTACTGTTTTCAGTTGCTCGCTCCCAAAAGTATCATCATCAACAATCAGCATTCGGCGCTTTTGGGAAACCGCAGGAACCAAATCGCCTTCTGGTTCGGCCGACGGGCGATCGAATATCTGTTTGAGCTGATGCAGAAATCCCTCAATCTGCTGAGCCGTATCCGGTTTCCAGATGTTTTCAGTTTTGAACAAATGTTCTATCTGGCGCGCAACTTCTGAACCTTTTGGCAGCCCTAGAGTTCCCAAAGAACCAACTAATTTGTGAGCTTGGGCTTGGGCTTCCTGGCGCACTTCGCCCTCCAAGCTTCCGTTTTTCAGTTGAGCGATCGCGCGATCGAATATCGCCACCTTTTCTATAAAATTAGCTTTTAAATTTCCCCGCATTTGGGCAATCGCATTCAAGACTTTGAGACGGCGCTCGTCTTTGTTTAATTCCTGGATCGACCCGCTGGATTCAGTAGATAAAGTCTCTTGAGTTTTAGCAGTTTCTGCCGTTTCCTGCCCAACTTGTTGGCTCTCAATCTCCTCCGGCAGACTTTTGAGCCGATAGCCCAATCCGTAAACGGTTTCCACTAAATCTACAGTCATCCCGGCTGCTTTCAGCTTCTGCCGCAGCCCCTTGATGTGAGCGGTAACGGCTTCTTCTTGAGGAAATTCGCCGGCCGACCAAATGCGATCGAGGATGGCGCTGCGACTGAAAATGCGCCGAGGATTTCTCAGGAAAAGTTCTAGCAAATTGTACTCTTTGGGAGTCAAGTGCAGGACTTTTTCGGCATAAGTTACTTCCGTAGTGTCCGGGTTGACTTGCAGTTTTTCCCAGGTCAAATTTGTACTCGACAAAGTTGCCTTACCCCGGCGCAGCAAAGCCCGAATTCGAGCGATTAATTCTTCCAGATTAAAGGGTTTGACCACATAATCGTCTGCACCCGCCTCTAAACCTTGGACTCGATCGTTGCTGCTATCTAGCGCTGTCAGCAGTAAAATCGGCATTTGGCAGCCGGACGATCGCAATTTTCGACACAAACTAATGCCGTCGAGTTTAGGAATCAGCACATCCAAAACAATCAGGTCGTAATCGTATGCCTGCACCAAATGCAACGCTGTTTCACCGTCTGCTGCCGCATTCACATTGTAATTGTGAGAGTTCAGCGCTTGAGTCAGCAAACTGACTGTAACTGTGTCATCTTCTACCAGCAGGATTTTCATAAACGTCACCTGTCCTTCCAACTATTTTTGGAACTTTTTATCGGTTTTTGGGGCTAATTAAATAGCCTTTTTACAACTGAATTTAAAAATTTCCTACCTTCAGTATAACAAATAGTATTCTGGAAATAGAATAATTGTAAATTATTATTTTTATTTTATTTGTTTGCCTCTCGAAATATTTCATTATATTTGGGCTGGGATTTTATGGCTTTTTGGACTTCAGCGCCTGCTGAATTTTTTGAATCAGATATTGCGAGGAATCTTGATGTTTAACTAAGTCTTCCAACTCGGAAACCGTGACTTCGGCTTGTTCACTCTCTCGAACTAAAGAATCAGCGGTAACACTTTTTATGATTCCCAAAGGTTCTTGGATAGCGGTCAATGAATTGAATTTTTTTTCCGCTATTAATTCTTCTAACTCTAACAGGGCCATTTCTGCGCGATCGATCTTGATCGTCACGGATTTAGCCACATTAGCACCTGCTCTTGCTGCCTCCGTGAGTTCGTGAACTCGAAGTTTAAACCGGCTGGCAATTTGCTCCATTTGAGTCCCCAATTCAAAAGTTTTACTTGCCAGCCTGCCAATTTCTAGACTCACTTTGCTCAGACCGCTGGGCTGACTTCCCATTTGATTGGTAACTACAGCCACCTGTACTGCTAAATGCCTGACTTGTTCGATCGCCTCCCGGATGGTTCGGGAAGTGCGGTTAACCGTTTCTAAATCATTAGCTATGGCTTTGCCCACGCCCAAAATTTTATCTGTATTGTTGCAAATAGAATTAGCACCTTGAAAAGTAGCTTGAAATGCTTGGCGCCCTTCCGAAGAAATCAGTTTCGCAATCCTCACAAATCGCTGATTCATTTGAGCAATTTCTTCAGCTTGTTTGATAAGTGCCACTTGCTGGGAACTAGGATTGGCATAGGACTTTTCTGTTTGACGTTGGTGGATTTTTAAAAGCTCATTACATTCGTGAACCTTAGCCTGTTCTTGTTGAAGTAGCGCCAAATACTTGTGTCTTTCTACTCGGTATTTTTGAATAACTTTGTTAGCTTGCGCTAAAAGTTTTGACTGGGCAATCACCAGAGTATGAACGTCCAAAAGGTGGTGGCTCTGGTCTTCTCTTACCACAATAATCGGTTCATAAACCAAGTCTTTGTGCCTGTTGAAAGACGCTTGCACGGCATCGTCAACTTTCCAGTTTGCCGAAAGCAGCAAAGGCGGAATTCTAATAAAATCTAACAAGGCTCGAATCGGGTGTGACCCGTAAAGTTCTACGCGATCGGGAAAACTCATTTGCTCTCGAAATTTGACGCGAGAAATCATGCCCAATACCTGTGATTCATGGGTAATAATGACTCCCGGCAGCTCGGGTTCTTGCTCAAATCTTTCAGCCACTACCTGTCCTAGAGTTGCAGCGCTCACTTGGAAGTCGTGACACGGCAGATGTCCGATCGTGAAATCGGGGGTGAGTTGAGTTGGATTGCTCATTTACCCGGATAGTGTTAAGTACAAGTTAACAAATTATATATTAATATTATACTGGAATAAGATTGTTGAAAGTAGTCAACGACCCAGCACGGAAGTGACTGGGCTTCGCGCCTAAAACTTCATTTTCAGTTGACCAGCCTGACAGTAATGACACCAAGCGGATACGTAGCTAGTCCCCTGTTCTGTCGTTAAGGGTTAAACATTTTTATTTGGGTTAAGGACGTGCCATTAGCCGAATCAGCTCAGAAAACAAAGGCGCGTGCTAACTTCACCCCAGCAATGGGAGTGGAATTGCTTAGTTTCAATCAACAACCCGGTTCACAAACACCACCAGAAGCGATCGATTATACAGCCGTATCCCTTCCCCCCGTTTCCTCCTACCGCTTTCGCGCTCGTAAAGCGCTGAAGCGGGGGTCACTCGCCCAGAAGAAAGAGGACAACTATAGGGAGAAATTAGCTCTCTGGCTCCGGGGCCTTCTATTACCTACTTTCTGACTTTGGATCGGCCGCGCCTGCTGTTCCCCAGGTTCCGCCCTCACAACAGGGGAATTCATATTTTGTTCTTTAAAACAACCGGGAAAATATCTAGATTGAAACCAAAAACCTTACATCGGACTTTGCCACTAGCAACCTTTGAGGCTGCTTACCAGTTGTTACAGCAAATGGCTGAAATCCCAGGGGCGATTTGGCTGAGCGACGATGCGATCGCTGATTCTCAAAATCTGGACAATTCGTCGGAAAGGTTTGCAGCAGTGGTATCAGAGCATTTTAGCGCGCTGCTGCGGGGCAATCTATTAGATGAGTTCGCAACAAACGGAAACAAGCACAGCGAACAAAATCTCCATTCGCAATTGAATGTGCAGTTGACTTTCGACCCCGGGGCGATCGCCAATTTCCTGTCTCCCCTCGCAGACAAACTCGCAGAAATAACGGGCGCACCCTCGTGGAAAATTGACATTCGCGCCCTCAAACAAGCAATTAAAAATATACAGCCCAACTCGGCAGTTCTTCAAAGCGAATTCACCCTAAATTTGCTGGATATTCTCGCTGCCAATGCCAGCCAAAATAATCACCTGCCCCTACACAGCCAAACAGAAATAGAGGGAAAATCCGCGCCCAAAGTTATAGATCCAGAAACGCTACAAAGCCAGATTGCTGAAGCCGTCAATCAATTACAAATTGCCAGTCCCTGCATTTCATTTTGTCAGCCAGTAGAAGATGCTTTGCAGCAACAGCTTGAACAAGAGCGACTTTTGAATCAGGTCACAACTCAAATCCGCCAGACTCTGGAATTGCCTGTAATTTTGTCAAAAGCAGTCGAGCAAGTGCGAGAGTTTTTGGAGGTCGATCGCCTGTTAATTTATCAATTTGAAAAAGTTCCTGCGCCGCACAAGGGCGAGTTAGCTAAAGAAATACCGGCAGCGGTTTCTGGGTCTGGCGAAATCCCCGAAAATTCCGGGTCTTACTTGTATTTAGGTCGCGTTACCTACGAAGCTTTAGCCAATGATGGTATCTCGTCTGTACTAAATTTTAGTGAAGACGCGCAGTGTTTTACCAATGGAGTCATTGACCGAGAGAAATATCGCAAAGGTTTGGCTTTGTGCGTTGCGGATGTGGAAACAACTTACTCTTCGCACCCTTGTTTTTTAGAGTTGATGCGGCGGGCGAAGGTGCGGGCGAAGTTGCTAGTGCCGATCGTAGTTCAAGACGACTTGTGGGGGCTGCTAATTGCCCACCAGTGCACTTTTCGCGAGTGGGAAGAAAGCAAAAAAACATTTTTGCGACAAATAGCAGAACATTTGGCGATCGCCATTTACCAAGCCGAACTTTATGCACAAGTCCAGCAGCAAAAGCGCACCTCAGAACAGCGCGTAATAGAACGCACGCGAGAACTGCGCGATGCACTGGTCGCCGCCCAGTCTGCCAGCCTCGCTAAGAGCGAATTTTTGGCAGCTATGAGCCACGAATTGCGGACTCCTCTCACTTGCGTCATCGGCATTTCCGACACGCTACTGCGGTGGTCTTACGGCAAAGTTGGCAGTAAAGAAGTGCCAGTGCAAAAGCAGCGGCAGTACCTGCAAACTATCCGAGACAGCGGCGACCACTTATTAGAATTAATTAACGATATTTTAGATTTATCGCAAGTAGAAGCGGGAAAAGCAATATTAAAAATTAGTGAATTTTCACTTTCTAAATTAGCTTCTCAGAGCCTGCACGCCCTCAAAGAAAAAGCTGCGGCTAAGGGCGTGGAACTGCTGCAAGAACAACGGATCAAACAAGAGTGCGATCGCTTCATCGCTGACCCCCGCCGCTTGAGACAAATTCTCTTCAATCTTTTAGGAAATGCGATTAAATTTACTCCCAAAGGCGGGCGAGTCATCCTGCGAGTTTGGGTGACAGAAGATAAAAATCGAACGCCGGCAGTGCGGCAGCCCGGTACTGCACCTGCAGGCAGCACCGCTGTTTTTCAAATCAAAGATACCGGCATTGGAATTCCCGAAAATCAGCGATCGCTTTTGTTTCAAAAATTCCAGCAGTTGGATTCCCCGTACCGCCGCGAATACGGCGGCACAGGTCTGGGATTGGCTTTAACTAAACAGTTAGTAGAGCTTCACGGCGGTGCGATCGAAGTCAGCTCTACAGTTGATGTCGGCTCTACTTTTACGGTTTTTATACCCCTCCAAACTTTCAGCAAAGATGAATCCACAAAATTTACATATGAAAAATCGAATTCATCTTTACCGCTGCATTCTTCCTCGTGGGGCAGCCTCGTACTCGTCGAAGAAGATGAAGAAACTGCCATGCTGATTTGCGATATCCTGACAGCAGCAGGACTGCAAGTGGTGTGGATGATTGAAGGTTCGGCTGCCGTGGAACAAATTGAACTTTTGCAGCCGAATGCTGTGATTGTCGATATGCGTTTGCCCGGTATGAATGGCTGCGAAATAATTCACCAACTGCGCCAAAAACCCGCTACTGAAAATATCAAGATTCTAGCTTTAAGCGCTAATGAAATTCCGCCAGATCAGATATCTTTTGTGACGGCGGGAGCTAACGAGTGTTTGGCTAAACCGATTCACCCTGAGCAATTGCTGGACAAAATTATTTCTTTAATGGCCGGGATTGGTAATGGGTAATTGGGCATGGGGCATGGGGAATTGGGCATGGGGCATGGGGCATGGGGCATGGGGCATGGGGCATGGGGCATGGGGCATGGGGCATGGGGCATTTCATATAATTGAGTTTTTGAGGTAATTATGGGAAGACCTGATTTTGAGGAATTAGAGGTTTATCAGTTGGCGGAAAGTTTGGCGAATCAGATTTGGGAGATGGTAAAAAAATGGGATTACTTCACAAAAGATACGATGGGCAAACAGATAGTTCGGTCTGCTGATAGTGTCTGTGCTAATATTGCTGAAGGAAGAGGTCGTTATAATGATCAAGATAATCGGCGTTTTGTAAAAATTGCGAGAGGCTCTTTGTACGAAACAGTAAACTGGTTAAGATTAGCCTATGCTAGACAACTTATCACCAGCGAAGAAGTAAGCAAATTTAAACCAATTATCGAGAAATTACTACCAAAAGTTAACGCTTATTTGAGTTCAATAGGGCACAGGGAATAAATTACAAAAAAAGCCCAATGCCCGATGCCCGATGCCCGATGCCCGATGCCCAATTCCCCCTTCTCCATTCCCCATGATTAATTGTCAAATTCCTACAGGATTAATTGTTTCTTGTCAAGCACCTGCTGATTCGCCGCTGCACGATCCGATCGTAATTGCGGCAATGGCGCGAACCGCCATCAATCGAGGTGCATCGGGCGTGCGGATTGACACTCCGGCTCACATTGCAGCGGTGCGAAAACAGATATCCGCTCCCATAATTGGGATTTGGAAGCAGCAATTGCCGGGATGCGAGATTTATATTACTCCTCGGTTTGAAGACGCGCGGGCGATCGCCGCTTCTGGAGCCGATATTATCGCCGTTGATGCTACTCTGAGAAACCGTCCTGCTGGCGGCGAAGACTTAAAGACATTAATCGCGCGAATTCACAGTGAATTGGGCAAATTAGTGATGGCGGATGTAGATACAATAGAAGCTGCGATCGCGGCAACCGAAGCTGGTGCAGATACTGTAGCAACTACTCTTTTTGGCTATACTGCCCAGACGGAAAATTTCTCGCCGCCGGGATTTGATTTGCTTGCGGAAATGGTAGAAAAGCTTAAGGTTCCCGTTATCTGCGAAGGCGGGATATCGGGGCCGGAAATGGCTAAAAAAGCCTTGGATTTAGGAGCGGTGGCTGTTGTTGTGGGGACAGATATTACTGGGATTGATCTTAAGGTGACAGCCTATAAGTCGCTGATGGGGAAGTAAGTTCGCCAACGGATTTAACGGATTTAACGGATTGAAGGCAGTTCGGCAACCGATTATTTAACGGATTTAAGCAATGTAACGGATGTAACGGATTGAAGGAAGAAGGGAGAAGAAATATTCGGCGATAGAAATGGCTTGTAGGCAAAGGAAACGCACCAGCTAAGGGTGGGAAATAGCGGGCGATTTCCATCGCCCTTTATCAGGGGAAGTTGCTAAATCAGTGCGCCGTTGATAAAGCTGCTAACTACAGCTAAGGCGATCGCCCCCAGTACCGCGCTCCAAAGGCCCATCCGCAAACTAAATCCTTCAACTAACTTCGCAGCCGAGGCAAAAACAATCACGTTCATTACAAAAGCAAACAGGCCGGAAAGCAATCCCAGCGTCAGTAGGTTCGGTACGAAAAAAACTGCTTTTAGAATTGGCAAAATTAAAACATTCAACATTCCCAAAACCGCAGCGGAAATTACTGCTTTCGGTGTGCTGTCAATTTCTACGCCGATCGGCAGTTGAGAAATCAGTAGCAAGCTGCTACCTGTCACCAGCCAAGCAATCAAAAAATCGATCGGTTCCACAGCGCTCGTACCTCCTTAACAGTTGAATTGTTAAAAAAACCTGATATTTAACATCTACCTTAATCAAACAATCCGGCTGATTCGTCTGCCAACAGGCCGAATTTATGTCTGTCACTAAAGAGTGAGAAGTTCCAATCGCTGCATTTTCTGCCAAATGATCCGGATGGGAACCGTATCAACCTGTTAGTTGAATAAAAAGAGCAGATTAATTAATATGGCTGGCGATTTTTCTTTTAACTCTAAAATCAGATTCGACAAAAAAGCCTTGGACAACCCTGCACGGCAAGGCAGCCGATCGCTCCAAGTTATGATTTTTATGCTGCTCGTCACTACCTTGGTGACGCTACCCATATTTCGTCTAGCCGAACTGCAACTGGTACAGGGAGCCTACAACCGACAGCGGGCGGAAAATAACCGCATTCGCCCTGTTTCAGTCGCAGCCAATCGCGGTCAAATTTTAGACCGCAACGGCAAAATTTTTGCTGCCAGCCGCGTATCTCGATCGGTATATGTGTGGCCAAAAGAGCGATCGGCTAAGGAGTGGCAAGAGATCGCTGCTACACTGGGCCCGATCGTCAAACTTCCCGCAGCCGAAATTGTCAAAAAAATCGATGCAGTTGGCTACAGATCAGCCCTGCCAGTGCGAATTAGTAAGGATATCGATGTGGGTACTTTCGTGGCGTTGGGAGAACAAGCTAATACTTTGCGGGGAGTTGAAATTCGCGTAGAATCGAGCCGAGACAATCCCAACCAGCAATTAGCAGCTCACCTTTTGGGATACGTCGGCGAAGCTAGTTTAGATCAATTAAAAGCTAATCCTGCATATCCGATGGGAATGATCGTCGGTCAAATGGGAGTTGAAAAATTAGCCAATTCAACTTTAGAGGGCGTTTGGGGAAACCGTTTAATCGAGGTAAATGCTAAGGGCGAGGAAATCCAAGATTTAGGTGTAAAAGATCCTATTCCCGGCAAACCGGTGCAGCTAACTTTAGATTTAGATATGCAGAAAACTGCGGAAAAAGCTTTGGGCGATCGCCTTGGTGCCGTTGTAGCGATCGACGTGAAAACCGGAGCTCTTTTAACAATGGCTAGTTGGCCGACATTTGACCCCAATATTTTCACCCGCAAGGTGACTCAAAAAGAATGGGATCGGCTGCAAGGGCCAGACAAACCATTTTTAAATCGGGCAGTTCAAGGCTATCCTGTCGGCAGCACTTTTAAGATTGTAACTTCTGTAGCCGGGATGGAGTCGGGCAAGTTTTCTCCTGACTCGACTTTGGTAAGTTCTGCTTCAATTAACATCGGCGGAATTTCCTTTAACGAACACGGCGCCGGTTACGGCGTTATCGGTTTCCGCGATGCTTTAGCCTACAGCAGCAATACGTTTTTCTATCAAGTAGGTATGACTGCTGGGCCGGAAGAAATGGCAAAATGGGCTAAAAAAATGGGCATTGGCGGTACTATTAATTTAGATCTTTTGGGGATAGACGGCGCCAATCACGGTCAAGTTCCGATACCAGCCGAGAAACAGAAAATGTATGGGGAAGATTGGTATGTGGGCGATACGGTAACAATGGCGATCGGTCAAGGTTTGGTACTTTGTACTCCCCTAGAATTGGCAGTGATGGTGTCAACTATTGCCAACGGTGGTTGGCGAGTGCAGCCACATTTGTTGGCTTCTCAAACCAATACGCCTGTTACTCAAAAAATTTCAACAGGTATTAAGCCGGCAACTTTAAATGTCATTAAACAAGGATTGATTGAGGTGGTGAAAAAAGGTACAGGCCGCGGCTTGAATGATGGTACTATTCCTTTAAGTGCGGGCAAAACTGGAACGGTGGAAATGCCCGGTCATCCTGACAATTCTATGTATGTGGGTTTTGCTCCTGCTGACAAACCTGAAGTTGCGATCGCAGTTATAGTTGAAGGCGGTGGATATGGTGCTGTATCGGCGGCACCAATTGCTCACGAGGTATTTAGAACCTATTTTCAAAAGCAGGGTTTTAAACCTACTAATAAGCCTCTATAGTCATTAGTTAATAGTAGACTGTTGACTGTTGACTGTTCTCATTTTGTCCCATACTTCGATCGCACTTTTCTTGATATCTTGGAAAAGTGCGATCGATCAAAAATTTTCCCCTACCAATCGTCTCACTTCCACGGTCGATAAATTCATCATTTGCGCCACCTGTTCCAGACCCACTCCAGAATTTAAGAGTTGAGTTACGAGCTGGCGCAATGTTGACTCCGCCGCTAGTCGTCCCAGGTTTTCTTCCTTGTGAGTCTTCAAAAACTCACCCGTTTGAGGAGATCTAAACCTCAATTCTCCTGAAATTAGATGCAATTCCAGTCCCAGCACTTCACTGAACAACCACAGCGTATCGAAAGCGATATTGTTGGCTGCAATCGGCTCATACTGATTGTTTATCAAACGTACTCCCTGTAAAATCGGATTTAGGTAATCTCCCGACGGATCGTACTGAAAATATTCCCTAACTCCCAAAGCCCGATAAATTTCCGGTTTAGTTTCTTGGTCTTTCGTCTGAGTTGTTTCGGAAGTAATTTCTAACACAAAATCGGGAGTAATTCCCCCTTCTTCCCAAACTTTATAATTATCCCTTTTGCGGTTGGCAACTCCAAACACCACATAAACATCCGGGGCCACAACTGCCTGGTTGTTCCCTTCTTCATAATATATGAAAGAATTGGCTGATACGTAAACATCAGAACGTTCTTGAAAATAAAGCTTGACAGCTTCTACGCTGTAAGTCATGTAATCGCGCGTGATGTCGCTTTCAGCCATCGGCTCTCCGTCGCTGCTGGGATATTCAATTTCTAGTTGTTCGGCTTGAGTTAAAATTGTCATTTTTCAATTTTCCTCAAAGTTATTAATTTAATGCCGGGTAAATATGCGTTCTAAGGTTTTTAGTGAGAACTGCATTCCTAGTAGTTTTATGAGGACTGAACTCTTCACTACAAAACTATTTAATTGTGGTCGTGACTCCTGAGATGATATGATTTAATGCTAGCATTCTGTCGGTACTTTTAAAAGTTAGATATTCATCAAAAAAATCAACAGCCGTAAAGGACGCAGGGAGCACGCTAAATAATTAGGTTATGCGTCCTGGACTTTAAGGCTGGTAAGATGCTGTACAGATACAGACTATTTAAAGTCTAATTAATCCCTCTCTCTAAAATAATCATTTCCGAACCAACAACCGGACTTCTAGCTATTAACTTGCCTTCCATATTCGCAATTTCTAACTTGCTGAAATCGAGTGAGTTAGCCTCCTTCCACATCTTGGTTGCTAGTTGATTTTGCTCAACTACGCTGAGCTTGTACCAATCTTCAGCGACTTTTACTGTCAAAATGCTGCTGGAAAAATTAGCTTGAACAGACTCAACTAAACCGCCGCCCAGTCGATTCTTAATGTCAGTAACTTGATTTTGAATCGCAGCAATCAGAGACTGTTCGGGCGTCAGCGGTGGCGGTGGGATAATTTCTACTGGTTGCGGTTTTTCTGGAGCCACTAAATCGGGCAACTTGCTTTTGAATTTAGCAGAGATTGGCTCAGACGGTGCGATCGCCTCTGGGGATTTCGGCGTTCCCGACGCCATAAAATCGTCAAAGGTTGGCGACGACTGCTTGGCTTCTGGCAAAGACACTTTTGCTACTTTCTCCGGCGGTTTTGCCGAGAAACTGTTGAGAGTTAAACCGACTGCAACGATCAGAATGGCTGCTATGGCGGCGTTTAAAATTGGATCGGACAGCTTCTGGTTCGTAGATGGTGGCAGTAGCGATCGCACTAGCCGTACAATACTTTGCCAAAGTACACCGACGTTCTGTAAAAAGCTCCCTTCCCTGCGTTGGGATACAGGCTTTTTATCAACTTTTACAGCAACTTTTGGCGGCACGCTGTTAACTTCTGCTGCAACAGCGGGAGGAGTTACTGTTGCTGAGTCAGAAGCGGTGGGCGCGATCGGCTTTACTTGCTGCAAGGGGGGTTCGGCTGGTAATTTTTTGCCTTTTTTTCCCAAATTCCCAATCGATGCCATCAAAGTTTTGATTCTCTGATTTTTGGGAACCGCGCTGCTGGCATTTTGAGTTTTGCTGCCAGTGGGGGCAGACTTTGCAGCCGAATCAACCTCCGGTTTCGGAGATTGAGAGGGTTCTGGAATTGACTGGTTTAGTTGTTCTTCTGACATTTTCTCTGCCTTGGGGCGTTGCAAATATATCTAAAAGCGATAAATTTTTAGTTGAGCCATCTCAACCTTAATTTATCATTTTATTAGTTGTAACCGAATCCAAATGAGCATCAAACGCCGTCACTTTCTAATTTTAGGCAGTCTCAGCAGCTTAGGTTTTGCCGGAGTCTGGAAAATGTTTCAGCTTCGGACTTCCTGGGGTACAGACACCGATGCGGCTGTGGCTTCTAACGTTGAGTCAGAAAGGGCGATCGTCCCTTTGCCGGCCTCTCCGCCTATTTTACGCTTTATTTCGGTAGCCGACACCGGTACCGGCGCTGAAGGTCAGTATGCTGTCGCTGAGGCGATGGCGCAATATCACCGGGAAAACCCTTTTAATGTTGCTGTTCTCGCCGGCGACAATATCTACAATAACGGCGAATTTGAAAAAATTAATGCTGTTTTCGAGCAACCTTATGGGCGGTTATTGCAGCAAGACGTAAAATTTTATGCTTGTCTGGGAAATCACGACATCCGCACTGGTAACGGCGACCAGCAAGTTAAATATGCGGGTTTTAATATGCAAGGTCGCTACTATACTTTTCGGCGCGACCCGGTACAGTTTTTTGCTTTAGATACCAATCACAATGCTGACTGGGAAAATCAGCTTGTTTGGCTGGAAAAAGAGTTGAGTCAGAGCACCGCACCTTGGAAAGTTGTGTTCGGTCACCACCCGATTTATTCCTCTGGCGTGTACGGATCGGATCAATCTTTTATTAAGACTTTGACGCCTTTGTTTCAAAAGTACGGCGTGCAGCTTTATATCAACGGACACGAGCACAGTTACGAACGCACTCGCTCGATTAACGGTACGACTTATTTAATTTGCGGGGCTGGCGCTGGCACTCGTCCGGTGGGGCGTTCTGAGTGGACGGAGTATTCTGCTAGCCGCCTGAGTTTTGCGACGTTTGATGTCTATGAAGACCGGATGTTTGTCAGTTCTATCGGTACTGACAAACGGGTTTTTGACCGAGGGGTGATTCAAGTGCGATCGGCTTAATTCAAATTGTTTTCCCAGACGTATCAGATGAATAGATTTATGTCAAGGTGCTTTTGTCGCTATATTTAAGTGCGACTTACACCTTGAATCCATATCACCCTTTCCTCTTGACTTGAACTAAAATTCAACTTATAATGTATTGTTATTTGATAGTAGCGTTAGAGGCATCTGAGTGAAAAGCGATACGTTAGTAAGAGGGAAAAATCCGTTAGTAAGACCTTTCTTGAAATGGGCAGGAGGTAAAAGACAATTATTGCCAGAAATTGGTAAGTATGTTCCCAAGCGGATAAGCAAACATACATACTATGAACCTTTCATAGGTGGGGGCGCACTCTTGTTTGAGTTACAACCCCAAAAAGCTGTTATCAATGATAGCAATAAAGAACTGATTAACTGCTATAAAGTAATCAAAGACTCCTTAGATGAGCTGATGGAGGAATTAAGCAAGGATAAATATAGCAATAGCGAAACGTCTTATTATGAGATGAGAGACTTAGATCGTTCAACGAAAAAATATGCAAGTTTGTCGGAAGTGGAAAAAGCAGCACGAATCATTTATCTAAATAAAACTTGCTATAATGGTTTGTTTAGGGTTAATTCCCAAGGTCAGTTTAATGTTCCGTTTGGTAAATATAAAAATCCCAATTTTTTAGATGACGCTGTTTTAAGAGCCGTGAACAAATATTTAAAGAGCAATGATATCACGCTGTTAAATCAGGATTTTGCAGAGGCTGTTAAAGATGCCAAGAGAGGAGATTTTGTTTATTTCGATCCTCCTTACGATCCTGTGTCGGAAACAGCTTCTTTTACTGGATATGATGTGAATGGCTTTAATAGAAACGAACAAGAACGACTAAAAGAAGAGTTTGACGCTTTACATAAAAAAGGTTGCAAGGTAATGCTGAGTAATTCTTGTACGGATTTTATTCTGGATTTGTACAAGGATGATCAGTATACAATCATAAAAGTTAGGGCAACGAGAAGTATCAACTCAAATGCCTTGAAAAGAGGTATGGTTGATGAAGTATTAGTTGTGAATTATGAAATTCAGGATAAATAAATATGAGTAAAAGCCAGAAAACTGCCAATGACAAAGCTTGGGAAATATTATTTGAAAGGCATAAGATATTAGAAGAGGTAGAGAAAAATGGTTATTTTGAAATAGCATCTGGTCAAATTAATCAAGAAAGAGAAAGCAGGCTGATGGCAAAGTTCGATCACTCGGTTAATTTGCCAGATATCTTTCGAGACAATCATCTATCCATATTGCCAATTTCTCGTTCTAAATACGTTATTGGGAAGTTTGATACACACTTTGAAGTTAAATATGATAGTGAAATTGAAGTGATTCCTTTTGAGTTTCCTTCCGGGATAGAGAGTATAGATTACACAAATTTATATTCAGAAAGTTCCGCATTGCACTGTGCATTTAATATCGGTATTATAGATGATTTATTCGGAGAAAAAACAGCTTATACTGTTTCAGGGAGAATGTCTACAGAGTCCTTTGATTTTAATATTATAAATTCCTTCGCTAATAAACCCTATTCAATCAAGGTTAAAAATTCTCAGTGTGAGATAGATGCGGGATTTGAAAGTAACAACTATTTTGTCTTGATAGAAGTTAAGAACTATGCCATTGACGATTTTTTGATTAGACAACTTTACTATCCCTACAGATTGTGGTCAAAAAAAATGGCTAAAAAAGTGATTCCCGTATTGATGACATACTCTAATGACATTTTTAGCTTTTTTATTTATGAATTTAGAAACGATGAAAATTATAACTCTCTGAAACTGAGACAACAAAAGAATTATACGATCGCTCCCGAAGAAATCCAACGGAGTGATGTCGATCTGGTAAGCTGCTACGCAGCTAAACCGGATAAAATAGCATTGCCTTTATTTTTGATTTTTCGCTCCCATTTAATAACCATT